>JANELJ010000281.1 GCA_024511395.1 Gammaproteobacteria bacterium
GGCGTAAGTTTGATGAGGTGATTAAAGCCCTTAAGGGTAAAAACGTGAAACCCGGCAAGGCTCATATGGCACTGAATACCATTGCCAAACTGTATGCCATTGAAAAGCAGTGCAAAACCATGAGTGCAGAGCAGCGTTATCTGGTTCGTCAAAAGGTTACATTCTGACAGAGTTACCCAGGCTGGGGCGTCATGCAGAGCCTGAAGCATTTGATGATTTACTGCCCTGGCTGTGTGCTGAAAAAATTCAGGCGTTACAGTAGGTGGGGTAGCAGATCAATGTGGGATTAATTGGCGCTCACATTTATCAGCTCACACTGGTCAAGTTTTGGTGCTTTGGTATTTTGTGGGCAATTATATAAAGACACTTTTAAATCAACAGACTGGAGTAGATATTTAGAAGATTTATTAGTAATTTTTGCCGTCAGTTTATAATAAGCGTCATAAGTCCACTGGTGCTCAATATCTGATAACTGGATTTGTTCAAGGGGATCAGGTTTTTATGAATCTCAACCCGTTTGTCTTCATAGAAATACAGGAATACGGCCAAGGCTATCAATACTACAACTGATGCTGAAACCACCCCTATTATAAAGCCCATCAAGATTTACCTGTATTGATTAATTAAGGATTATATATTAATCCTGTTTACTGACCCTTCGCTGCTGTACTGCTTCAGCCAGCTCAGTCAGGACATCAAAACTGTCTTCCCAGTTAATACAGGCATCGGTAATACTCTGACCATAGACCAGGTCATCCTTATTCACACAATCCTGACGCCCTTCAACCAGATTACTTTCTATCATGGCACCCATAATGCGGGTATCACCATCGGCCACCTGCTGAGCAACATTTTTAGCGACTTCAATCTGTTTTTTAAATTGTTTCTGGCTATTGGCATGACTGAAGTCCATCATCAGATTGGGTTTAATATGACACTTTTCCAGTTGTTGTGCAACTTCATTCACATGGGTGGCATCATAGTTGGGTTCTGCCCCGCCGCGTAGAATAATATGGCAGTCTTCATTGCCTTCTGTTGAAAAAATAGCCGATTTTCCCTGTTTGGTTACTGACAGAAAAACATGAGGACGGGAGGCAGATAAAATCGCATCAATGGCAATACGGACACCACCGTCGGTAGCATTTTTAAAACCCACCGGACAGGACAGGCCTGAAGCCAATTCGCGGTGAACCTGGCTTTCTGTGGTTCTGGCACCAATAGCGCCCCAGCTGATTAAATCGGCCACATACTGCGGACTGATTAAATCCAGAAACTCGGTAGCGGTGGGAACCCCCATATCATTAATATGTGCCAGTAGATCCCTGGCCTTACCCAATCCCTTATTGATTTCAAAGGAATTATTCAGATCCGGATCATTGATTAATCCCTTCCAGCCTACTGTTGTACGCGGTTTTTCGAAATAGACCCGCATAACAATCAGCAAGTCTTTTTCCAGTTTTTCACGTGCAGTTTTAATCAGTCCGGCATATTCTTTTGCCGCATCCGTATCATGTATGGAGCAGGGGCCGATAATAACCACCATCCGATCATCCTGTCCGCTCAGTATATTATGTATGGCCTGACGGGTTTCAGTAACGGTCTTACGTGCATCTTCCGTACTGGGAAATTGTTTGTGAATAACTTCAGGAGCCACTACTTCTTTGATGCCGCGAATTCGTAAGTCGTCAGTTTTGTTTATCATTCCAATGTGTCCGGGAGCTGGTAAATTAAGTTTTCAGTTTTAGTTGCTGTTTTTTTGGATTTAAAAAACAGAAGATTATAACACAGGCATATTCAGGCAGAATAAAAAAATCGGCAAAAGCCGGTTTTTTAGCGAGACATTTAGTAAGACATTCTGCCATTAATTAACAGAATCAACAGAAACGACTTTATCTCCGGAACGGATCCAGTTGTTTATGCCGTGTTCAAGATGGTAAACTTGGGTATAACCCAGTTTACCATCCAGATAGCGAGCTACCTGAGAGGTACGATTACCGGAACGGCAGACCAGTATTAACTTATCATTTTTACCGGCAATTTTATTCAGTTCTGCCAGCCATTTATTTAGGTCATATTTACCTCGTGCATCAAAAAATGTCATTAAATGGCTGCCTGGAATTACACCTGTAGACTTCCACTCATCAGGTCTTCTGATATCAATGACCGGTATATTTTCATCCATCATCTTTTGCATTTGTTCATTGCTCAATCCATGTACCTGGGCATTTACAGATACCGAAATAAACAGACTGATAAAAAGAAATAAATATTGAATTTTAAAATACTTCATAATTGTTAACCCTGTCAGACTTTGTATATTGGAATTTTAGCATACTCTAATTCGTGTAGACAAAAAAAGCACAAGAAATTCAGTCTTGTGCTTTTGATGGGTAAAAGCAGGATAATCAACATGAAAAATTACCCTGTAAGGTCCATCCTCCAGAAAAACCTTATTATTATAATTGTTAGATATTAGTTGGAACGCATTTGAAACAGTTCCTGCTCAGATTTCATTCCCAGTTTTTTAAATAACCATTTTGGCGGACAAAAACCGGTAAAAGAGCTTTGCAGCATATTAAAACCAACAAAAAGAGAAAACCAGGCCCAGTTAATATTCACAAATAAAGTCAGTAAGGTACTGATAATAATCATAACACTGGCCAGAATAAATACTCCGCGTTCAATAGACATAGTTGTTTCCTTTTCAATAATATTTAAGCTTATTTGACAAGCACCTAAAAGATTAGTCTTTGGGGCTTAATAGTTCAACCTGAATAATACCGTTTTAAGCCTGACATCAAGCCAGGTTTAAAGCGGCTGATTGTTCTGGTTTGATAAAATATCCCATCAAACCGGAAATAATTTTGAGCCACAAAAGC
>JANELJ010000282.1 GCA_024511395.1 Gammaproteobacteria bacterium
ACATAAGCCAGAAAGTGGTTGACCGGGCAAAGGCACAGGATATAAAACGACAATATATCCAGCCGGGTAATCCACAATAAAATGCTTATGTAGAGCGGTTTAATCGAACGGTACGCCATGAATGGTTAAATCAGTTTTTATTTAATTCTATAGAGCATGCACAGGAAACAGCAACATGCTGGAAATGGAGTTATAATAATGAACGACCCCATACGGCTATCGATGGAGTACTACCCAGGCAAAAATTGGTTTTAGCCTGTTAGAAAACAATTTAAACCGTCTTATCCACATACCCACAGGCCAGGCCTGTCAGTGAGATAAAACTGAAGGTCTCATCAACAGGCAGACCTATGGATATGTGGATAAGACTTATGCAAAACCTCTATTTATGGATTGCTTTATAAATGGGGGGATTACCGTTTAGAAGTTGGCACTTCTATAGGCACTATTAAGCGTTCTAAACTATATAAATACACTGCTGAGATCACTAAAGCCAGGCTTATTGATGATAAAACGTAGCTTATTCTGAAATTAGAACGATTAAAAACATACTATCGTCCCGACTGTAGCCAAATTTCTATAGAACAGTAAATTGCCGAAAATTCAGTATTTTGTTATGCTGAAACAAAATATTTATTCTGTCAGCTGCCCTTGGTGACAGCACTTTTATTTTTTAGCGGAGAACAAACATGCAAGCAGCTAAACAGGAAGCTCTCAATACAATCAAGCAACTACCAGAAGATGCTGATATGGATGAAATTATGTATCAGCTTTATGTAGTGGGTAAGATCAGAAAAGGACGTGAAGCTGTAAAAGAAGGCAAAACCTGCACCAGTGAAGAGCTTAAACGAGAAATTGATTCATGGTAATCTGGTCAGCCCCAGCCAAAACTGACTTACGTTACATTCATGATTTTATTGCTCAGGACTCCCCTTTCTATGCCAAAAAAGTGACTCAGGATATACGGGAAAAAACCGATAAACTGGCAACCTTGCCTAAAATTGGCAAGGTAGTGGCAGAGTTAAATGACGAGTCTGTTAAAGAAATATGGCTATATTCTTATCGAATTATTTATGAAATTTTTGAACAGGACGTCTTTATTCTGACTATCGTTCATAAACGCCGAGAGTTACTGGCAGACGAAATTCTAAGGGTATAAATGTAATTTACTCTTATCTCCAATTCTCACTCAAGTTAAGGGCCGGATCATACTTTGGTTAAAAATATGTTCAACTTGAAATTTATAACCTCTGAGTATCCATTGGCCGTGCTTCTTGATGAGAATCGTTAAAAGTATGCTCTCACCCTGCACTCAAGTTTAATCTACCCTACAATTAATTGACATGTCTATTATAAATGAGCAAACCATTGAAACATAAAGCCAGAAAAAGATTCGGGCAGAATTTTCTGCATGATCAGAATATTATTGAGCGGATTATCAGCCATATTAATCCGACTGCGGATCAGCATCTTGTGGAAATCGGGCCGGGGAAAGGGGCTTTGACAGAACTGCTGGTGCAGCAGGCGGGCAGGCTGGATGTGATTGAGCTGGATCGGGATCTGATACCGCTGCTGGAACAGCGCTTTTCATCTTTTGACCATTTTAATATTCACAGCACGGATGCGCTTAAGTTTGATTTTTCCAGTTTATTGATATCAGAAAATGACCGGCTGAGGCTGGTGGGCAACCTGCCCTATAATATTTCCACTCCGCTAATCTTTCATCTGCTGGATAGTATTGCCCTGATTGAAGATATGCATTTTATGCTGCAGAAAGAGGTGGTGGAACGCCTGACCGCAGCGGCGGGCTCCAAAGCCTATGGTCGGCTGAGTATTCTGGTGCAGTATTTATGTCAGGCTCAACTATTATTTATTGTACCACCTGGGGCTTTTAATCCACCGCCCAAAGTGGATTCGGCAATTGTACAGTTAACACCCAGACGCGATTTTGATTCTGCACCGCAGTTACAGTATGGCAGTGTGGAGGATCTGGCTTTAATTGCCAAGAAGGCTTTTGCTCAACGTAGAAAAACGCTGCGTAATAATTTAAAAAAGATTCTTTCTGCAGAGCAGATTAATGCCTGCGGGATTGATCCGGGACAGCGTGCAGAAACCCTGACGATCAGTGAATTCGTTGCTCTTGCGGATCAATTTGCACAAGCTGGCGGCCTTGCTGCCACTGAAAATTAGTACGCTCTGCGGAAGAGTATATTTTGCCCTGTACCAATGCTGCCCGTTCTGCAACGGAATTAAACTTTAATAACGGCGACTGTGCTTGAGAAAACACCACAAAATGACTTAAGATAACGCCACTGACCACCAGCACGGTCAGCATCATCAGAGGATCAATTTTCTTTTTCATGTATCTATAGCCTTATGCTTCTTTTATTAGCCCAAACAGCCAGATAACAACTTTTTAATCAGTCAGTTAAATACCATTCGAACAAATCAGTTTAACTTTACCTATATCTTAACTTTAGAATAATACATAGTTCAACCTGAATAATACCGTTTTAAGCCTGACATCAAGCCAGGTTTAAAGCAGCTGATTGCCCCGGTTTGATAAAAGACCCCATCAAACCGGAAATAATTTTGAGCCACAAAAGTCGGAGCTTATTGAGGATCTTTCTTAAGTTATGTCCAGCGACTACCATAACCACATTAATGGCATCACCGACTGCACCTTTGAGGTAGCAGCGATCTAAACGGCCATCTATTGCGGCCCAACCCGATTATAGTTCTGGCGCAGTTTAATACCGTGCTCTTTGGACAGTTTAACCAGGTTTTCTCTGGCTTTGTTCAGGAGCTTTGAATCGGTTGGAAAAGTGATGTTCTTTTCCTGTACGGTAGTATCTACCGTGACTTTCTTTAAACTGCC
>JANELJ010000062.1 GCA_024511395.1 Gammaproteobacteria bacterium
CCGATACCCGGGTTTCCAGCGCATTTCAGCTCCCTGACTGGTCGGAGGTCTATCGGGAACTTAAACGCAAAGGAATGACCAAACTCCTGCTTTGGGAAGAATACACACAACAATACCCAAATCGCTGTTACAGCTATCCACAGTACTGCATGCTGTACCAGCAATGGCAAAAGAAACAGAAACGCTCCATGCGTCAGCATCATAAGACCGGGGAAAAACTCTTTGTTGATTATGCCGTGCAAACCGTACCGGTTGTTCAGCAGGACACCGGTGAAATTCAGTTTGCCCAGATTTTTGTTGCCGTATTAGGCGCTTCCAATTACACCTATGCAGAAGCCACCTGGAGCCAACGCCTGCCGGACTGGATCGGCATTCATGTAAGAACCTTTGAATTTATAAAAGTGGTTCCCGTACTATTCAGTCTCTGGCCAAAACAGAGCTGCTGAACATTGATGACTGGGGGCTGGAACCGTTAAAAGCGGTGCAACGCAATGACTTAATGGAACTGATGGATGATCGCCATGGAAATGCATCAACCATTATGCTCAGTCAGTTACCCACTGAACAGTGGCATCAGTCTATTGGAGACAATACGATTGCCGATGCTATTTTAGATCGGCTCATGCACAATGCCCACAGACTTAAATTAAAGGGTGAATCGATGCGAAAAACACGCTCATCATTGACGGATGGTGAACACTTAGGGTAAAAAGACTATACGCCAATGTGTGGGCAAGGTTGGGTGTTCACCATCAGCAGAATATGCAAGAGTGGGGCGAACCATTCCATTTATTCAGCGTATTCATCTTTTGCAACATTTCGGCGTTATTTTCGTACTCAAATGGTCACGTATTGATATACGCTCACATTTTCCGTGCGAAAATGCCTTGAACTGGCACAAAATCTAAACACGCTAAACAGTTACTTGCTTTATATGTTAAAATAAGGGGCTTATTCATATTACTTTATTAGCCGAGCAAGCCTGCCCTTATGTCTGCCATAAAGCGTCAGTTTAAACGCATTCCTTTGTGGATCACCGTAGATTATGCGGCTATTTTGCATATGCCCTCTGCTATGCGTGACTGGCTTCTGGACAGTGCCTCACTGACACTGCGTATAAAGGTTTATTGCCAGGCTAACCAGCTGGGCTGCTTTTCGGTGCGCTTATTGTCCCAAGGTATGGGTATCCCTTCCAATGATGAGGTGCAGCGGCTTAAACTGAAAAGCCGCCGTTATGCACTGATCCGCGAAGTGGTCTTATATTGTGGTGATACCCCGCTGATTTATGCCCGTACCGTTATCCCCATTACTACTTTAACCGGGACTCAGCGGCGTCTGGGGCATCTGGGCAATCGTCCCCTGGGAGAATTTCTGTTTGCTCAGCCGGAACTGCAGAGAGATGTTATGGAAATTGCGGTTGTTAAAGCCGGGCATCAATTATTTGATTCGGCACTAAGCTGTATCAGTCAGACACTGGAACAGATCTGGGCACGTCGTTCGGTATTTCGACTGGGTCAGAAATCCCTGCTGGTCGCGGAAGTTTTTTTACCTGAGGTACTGTCAAAGAGTCATCACCATGGTTTTATCCCTCCAGTACATCCGGTGCTGACGGCCAGCTTCGGTTCTGCAGGCCGCACTGGAGGTGAGGCTTGAACGCTCATAAAAGCGATTTTTTCTCCCTGGAACGATGGCAGCAGTATTTCTTACTGATGCGTATAGACCGCCCCATAGGTACCTTTTTATTATTATGGCCAACCTTATGGGCCATCTGGATTGCGTCCGACGGCCGGCCGTCAGCACTGATTGTGGTGCTCTTTTCTCTTGGGGTCTTTATTATGCGCTCCGCCGGCTGCGTTATTAATGATTATGCTGACCGGGACATAGACAGGCATATTGAACGCACCAAAAACCGTCCGATTACCTCCGGCAAGGTCAGTGCCAAAGAGGCTTTGGCAGTTTTTGCCGTGTGTATTGCTGTGGCTTTTGCTCTGGTGCTGATGTTAAACACCTATACTATTGCCCTGAGCTTTGTGGCCTTGCTGCTGGCTGCGGTTTATCCTTTTATGAAGCGCTATACCTATTATCCGCAGATCATGCTGGGAATAGCCTTTAGCTGGGCTATACCTATGAGCTTTGCTGCCCAGCTTAATACTATTCCAACGGTCGCCTGGCTGCTCTACTTTGTCACGATTTTATGGATAGTGGCCTATGACACCATGTATGCTATGGCGGATCGAGAAGATGATCTTAAAATCGGGGTCAAATCTACGGCTATTATTTTTGCAGAAAAGGATCGTTTAATAATTGCTCTGCTGCAAACGGCTTTTTTACTGGGCATGATGCTGGTGGCCTGGTGGGTGCAGGGCAGCATTTATTTTTACCTAGGTATTTTTGCGGCAGCAGGATTTTCTGTTTACCAGCAGTATCAGCTAAAAGATCGTGAAAAAAACGCCTATTTCCAGGCGTTTTTAAATAATAACTGGGTAGGCATGAGTATTTTTGTGGGCATATTGCTGGATTATTTGCCGGGCTAAGAACGTCTCTCTACTGCAAAACCAGAAACAAAGCCGAATTGCCTCGGTGAATATTCAGTGCAATGGCATTATTGCTTTTCTGTTTGCTCAGTTCCTGCAAATCACTGATGCTGTCAATACGGTAGCGGTTAATGGCAATAATCCGGTCATTTTTACGCAGGCCGGACTGCCAGGCTGGTGACGCAGGGGTAATACTTAGTACCTGCACACCACTACCAGTCGTATTATTTCCAAACAGAGCACCGGCCAGTGACGGATGTAGCTTTTTACCGTCAAAGCCTAGTGTACTGGCTGATTCAACGGGCTGAGTAATGCTTTGTTCATTGCTGCCGATAATAGCTTTTAATTCTATACTCTTGCTGCCACGCAGAATTTTTAAATAAGCAGCATCACCGGGACGTTTAAGGCCAATATAATTGCGCAAGGTAGTTGAGTTGCCCACAGGTTTATTATTTACAGCAACAATAATATCGCCTGCCTTAACACCGGCCTTACTGGCGGCTGAGCCGGGAATAACCTGGGCGACAATGGCGCCATGAGTTTCCTTAACACCAAAAGCTGAAGCCAGTTCAGGTGTCAGATCCTGGATCTGAACTCCTAGAACACCACGCTGGATACTGCCGTGCTTAATTAACTGGTCCATAACCGAGCGGGCCATATTAACGGGAATGGCAAAGCCAATACCGATATTGCCTCCGCTTTTGGAAAAAATAGCAGTATTAATACCAATCAGTTCACCATACAGGTTGACTAACGCGCCTCCTGAATTCCCCGGGTTGATGGAGGCATCGGTCTGAATAAAATTCTCGTACCCTTCAATACCTAGGCCGCTGCGTTCCAGGCCGCTGATAATGCCGGAGGTAACGGTTTGTCCAAGTCCAAAAGGATGGCCAATAGCCAGGGTAAAATCACCAACCTGTAGTTTATCGGAATCGGCCAGGTGGATAGCGGTCAGATCACTGGTTTCAATTTTTAACAAAGCAATATCAGTTTGCGGATCGGTACCAATCAGTTCGGCCACTTTTTTGCGACCGTCTTTTAAGGTCACTACAATTTCACTGGCATCATCAATAACATGGTTATTAGTCAGCACATAGCCTTTTTCTGCATCTACAATCACCCCGGATCCTAGTGCATGAGATTGCGGCATCTGGCGATGTTCAGGAATATTAAACTTGAAAAACCGCCGTAAAAACGGATCATTTAAAAAAGCGGGCAACTGACTGCTGCCGGAGTAACTGCCCCGGGTAGAAACATTAACCACTGACGGCGTAATCTTTTCCAGCATCGGCGCCAGAGAAGGCAGCTCCTTACCCTGACTGTCATGAGTAGGCAGAGCCAGACTGTTACTAAAGCTGATAAGACTTGCAATACAAACCAGAACCAGAATAGATAAATATTTTTTTAACATAAAATTTTAACTCGCGGATTTGAGTGTTAAGTGTTAAGAAAGAGCCAGAGCAAAGGTGCAGGTAAATGATTTAATTGGCACTTTTAACCTTGACGATAATTTTTAAGGCCTTAAACTCTTGTTTAACACTTAACACTTAACACTTAACACTTAACACTTAACACTTAACACTTAACACTTAACACTGCTCTTTATAGACCCATTCCCCCGCCCAAAAGTTCCCTAATCAAACTGTTTTCGAGGATTAAAATCACTGATTTCTGCCATTTTTTTATACAGCTTTTTAAGTTCATTAGTATCGGCCTGTGGTGTCATTATCTGTAACTGTACATATTGATCGCCGGGTTCCTTACCGGGCAGTCCACGCCCTTTTAAGCGCAGTTTTTTCCCGTTCTGAGTATTGGGAGGCAGTTTCATATCCACTTTACCGCCCAAGGTGGGGATGGAAACTTTGGCACCTAAGGCTGCTTCCCAGGGTGTAATGGGCAGGGTTAAATTAATATCCTTGCCGTCCACAGTAAAATATTTATGTTTATTAAACTTTACTTCCAGTAATAGATCGCCATTGCGGTGCTGCCCCTTGCCGCCCTGACCACCCAGGCGAATTTTCTGGCCTTCCTTAATGCCTTTAGGAATTTTTATTTTCAGTTTTTTAGTGCCGCTTTCACCAGGTACCCGTAGAGTAATGGTTCGGTTGGCTCCGTGAAAAGCCTCTTCGAGATCAACGTGGATCACAACATTATTGTCTTTATCGCGGCTTTGAGAATAACTCTGTTTGTGCTGTTTATGCTGGGAAAACGGATCGTTATTAAACTGACCGCCTCGCGCACCTTTAAACATATTGTCAAAAATGTCACTGAAGCTGCCCTGGTTAAAACCACCGAAATTGCCTTTCCAGCCACCACAGCCTGCCCCGCTGGGAGGAGGGGTAAAGCCTCCGCCACCAAAAGGATTACCGTCCGGTGTACCAAAACAGTCATAATTAGCCCGTTTTTTCTTATCTTTTAATACATCGTAGGCTTCGCTGATCTCCTTAAAGCGGGTTTCTGCATTAGTTTCCTTGCTGACATCAGGATGATACTTGCGTGCCAGACGTCGATACTGTTTCTTTATTTCAGCATCTGAACTGTTACGGTTAACACCCAGAATTTTATAATAGTCTTTTTGTGGCATATTTGAGTTTAAAGTTTAATTCAGGTTTATGGAGTTGCGAGTCTTTGCGCTATAATATGGGGTCATAAGGTTTAATAAAAAGTCCAAGCGGATAATTTTATGCTCTCTCAGGCACAACAGCAATTTATATTTAAACGTACCTTGTTTCAGAAGGTTTCCGGCTATATTGTCTGGAGTCTTGGTTTAACAACCGTGCTGGCATGGGGACTGATGTTTCTGTTAAAGCCGGAGATGGTCAGTCCGCAGGCAGTACTGACCATAATAAAGGCTAAAACCGACAGTGGAATAGATGTAACTCAGTTAACGGATATTGTGGTACTGGCTGTTACCGGTGCTACGGCTATCTCTGCAGTATTTATCAGTATTCTGCTGCTAGTATTCGTTATGCGTTCCTGCAATAAAAAAGAGCAGCAATATCTTGAGATTATTGCTGCTCTGGAAAAATCTGCACAGGATAAATAGCGGTCAGAGTGCTATTTGCAACCTAAAACCCGCTCAAGTTCTGCAAAGGTCTGGGCAACTTCGGCTGTGTCAATATAGACACCGAGCATTTTGCTCAGTTGAGAAGTAGAAAATATACCGCGTATGTAAGGGGTATCTTCATAGCCCTTATCTACAACCAGTGCATGTTGACGGTTCAGTTTTTTCAGGGTCATGGCGATATCACCCACTTTTGCCCGTTCAATAATCGACCAGTCTATGGCATCAAGTTCTGCTGTGCGGGTCATAATATCCCCTACTGTGATTTCAGAGCGTTGTACGCCATTATGCTGTTGAAACAGAATTGGGCGTTCACCCTGTAAATCACTATAAGTAATCAGGCCAGCAAGCTGTTCACTGGGATCGGTAACAAACAGAAGTTTGACTTTGGTTTTTATCATTCTGTCAGTAGCTTCTTCTAGAGAACTGGAAGGCGAGATAGTGATGGCGGCAATGGATTTTAAATCGGTCATGACTTTAATGGCCGGATCTTCCAGTGAGACTTCACCTTTAGGAAAAAAACTCGGTTCACATAAGACAGGTGCAGACTGTAGTGGATTTATTTCGAGTTCCTGATAATTGCAAGGCATAATACATCTCCATTTTGTTCCCGGTATCCAAAGCTCAGGTGCTGGTTTGCGAGGATAAAAGGTATACAGTAAGTAATATTTAAAATGTAGTCACAATTTGTCTTAAAAACAATAGCTGGGATGGAAAAATAATCAGTAAAATTATCCTGCTCTTAGAAGCTTATTGAAAAGTTCTGAGAGCAAGATAACTATTTAAAGTTATAGAGCCATTTCTTTAAGTTTCTTTAAAGGCCTGACTTTTACAACCGTTGTGGCTTTCTTGGCTTTAAACATCATCTCTTCACCAGTGAAGGGGTTAATGCCTTTTCTGGCTTTAACCGCTGGCTTCTTGACTGTGACAATTTTTAGCAGGCCGGGCAGGAGGAACTCACCGCAGGCACGCTTTTTAATATGGCGTTCAATCAGGGTATCCAGTTCATCCATAACTGCAGCAACATCCTTTTTACTGATCAGAGTGTTGTCTGCAATTTCTGCCAGAATCTGAGACTTGGTCATTCTGTTTTGAATGGCGGTAGTTTTTGCTTTAGCAGGTGCTGCTGTTTTTTTAGTCACTGCTTTTTTTTTGGCAGTAGATTTTTTAACATTTTTCTTTTTAACGGCCATAATAAACTCCGGATCAGTATACGTTGATTTTATGCCTGTTTTTATAGGCTCAAATAAACTGGATGTCATATCAGTCTATTGTGTAAGGATAATCGTAGTTATAAGATATGTATAGTTTTTTTGTACAAAAAAATGCAAAATTAAGCTGAAAAACTGTTGTATAAGTAGCTTTTTAAGTTTTTATCTAAAATCAGGACTGTTTATGTGGATTCAAAAAGAAATACAGCTAAAAAGTTTATCCAGGGGATTTCATCTGATCACCCGGGTTATTGTTCAGCAACTGCCGGAACTGAAACAAATCCGTATTGGTATGATGAACGTTTTTATCAAGCATACCTCGGCTTCCCTGACCATTAATGAAAATGCCGACCCATCTGTCAGACATGACTTTGAAAGTTACTTCAATCGATTTGTACCGGAAAATGAATCGTATTACCGGCATGTTGATGAAGGTTCAGATGATATGCCGGCCCATTTAAAATCAAGTATTCTGGGTAGCACTTTAAATATACCTATAACCAATGGTCAGCTAAATATGGGTATATGGCAGGGGATTTATTTATGTGAACATCGAAACTACGGGGGAAGTCGGCGGCTGGTGGTGACTATTAATGGAGAGGAATAGAGAAATTTCTATAGAGTGTCAATGTGGTGCATTAATTTTTTATGTGCACGGTTATTGTGCGTTTTTTGAGGTTGTTTATTAATTTTAGAGGAAGGTGAATTATCTAAATAACTGAAAAAAATACAAATGTATCTTTTTGGTGCAAATCTTGCTTGCTTATAGTGACAAAATTTTTATAAAAGGGCTTTTGTATGACTGTTTTTATGACTAGGTTAACACGACGCATGGGCTTTGGCCTGTTGCCACTACTTATTTTACTGTTTTCAGGCAATGTAATGGCTGAAAACACCATTAATGGTGCAGATACGGCGTGGATTATGATATCCGCAGCGCTGGTGCTGTTTATGACTCTGCCCGGGCTGGCCCTCTTTTATGGTGGTCTGGTGCGTACCAAGAATGTACTGTCCATTTTAATGCAGTGTTTTGCCATTACCAGTATTATGTCTATTCTCTGGCTGATAGCGGGTTATTCTCTGGCCTTCAGTGATGGCGGTTCTATAAATGCCTTTATTGGTGGTTTTGATAAGGTTTTATTTGCCGGAGTAATGGAAGACAGTGTATCTGGTACTATTCCTGAAGGCTTATTTGCTCTTTTCCAGATGACTTTTGCCATTATTACCCCAGCTCTGATTATTGGTGGTTTTGCTGAGCGGGCCCGCTTTTCGTCCATGATGCTGTTCAGTGCTATCTGGCTGTTTGTGGTTTATATACCGGTTACACACTGGGTCTGGGCTGAAGGCGGCTGGCTGTATGAAATGGGACTGCTGGATTTTGCCGGCGGTACTGTAGTCCATATTACCGCTGGTGTCGCTGCTCTGGTTACCGCAATGGTCATCGGCAAGCGTAGAGATTTTGGTGTTCATATGCTGCCGCCGCATAACCTGACTATGACCGTGATTGGCGCCGGTATGCTATGGGTCGGCTGGTTTGGTTTTAATGGCGGCAGTGCTCTGGCCGCTGATGGAAATGCCGCTATGGCTATGCTGGTGACACATATATCAGCCGCTGCCGGTGCGGGTATCTGGGCAGCTATTGAATGGCTGCGTCATGGCAAACCTTCTGTACTGGGTGTTGTCACTGGTATGGTTGCCGGCCTGGGCACCATTACCCCGGCTTCCGGTTTTGTCGGTCCTGCCGGTGCCCTGATTATTGGTTTAACTGCCGGTGTGGTCTGTTATAGTGCAACCCAGTTTATTAAAGTGACCTTAAAACTGGATGATTCTCTGGATGTTTTTCCTGTACACGGTGTCGGTGGTATTATCGGTACCTTTATGGCCGGTATCTTTGCTTCTTCCAGCTTGGGCGTGTTTTCCGGACAGGGTTATGCTGAAGGTATGAATATGGGCTCACAGATTATGGTGCAGTTAACCGGTATAGGTGCAACCCTAGTTTATACCGTGGTAATGACTTATATTATTCTTAAAGTGGTCGATATGTTTGTCAGCTTGCGTGTTGCACGTGATGAGGAAACCGAAGGTCTGGATCTGGTGTCCCATGATGAACGCGGTTATGATTTTTAATCGGACTCTATTCATCCTTATCAAACAGTGCCTGACTACAGGCACTGTCTTTTAATATTCTATGTGTTTCCACGCTTCTGCGTGGAAACACATTATTAACTTCACAAGCAATACATTTAGTGTTGTGGTCTAATAGAACTGGACACTTTAATAAGAGATAATAACAATCAATTATTGATGTGTCATAATGGTACAGAAACGAACATACAAACAATATTCTAAAGAATATAAAGAAGAAGCGGTAGCACTGGTTCCTGAACAGGGTTATTCAGTGCCAGAAGCGGCTAAATCACTGGGTAT
>JANELJ010000283.1 GCA_024511395.1 Gammaproteobacteria bacterium
GAGCTGGCCAAATGCAATTCAGCCAAGCTGGAGTATATTGATATTAAAGAAGGCGCATGTTTTCAAATCAGTTTTTCTGATCCAAGGCGCAATAGCATCAAAGCTGACTGAAAAAATCATGTCAATTTATGCTATTATTACTCTATTAGTCCATAGAGAACAGCTAATCTTTATTTAGCCTAAATAAAGCGGAGAGCACTTATGCAGTGGCAGGATGTATTAGCAGATAAAAGCCTGCAGGATTTACCATATAAAATCGAACTCAATGACAAAGGGAATATTGAAATGAGTCCTGCATCACTTCTTCACAGTTTAATTCAAGGTAAACTAGCATTATTATTAGGCAGCACCTTAACACAAGGCAGTGTTTTTACTGAACTGGCGATACAAACCAGCAACGGTATCAGAGTAGCCGATGTAGCCTGGGGCAGTAATCATTATATAAAAAAACATAAAACAGAAATCTATGCCTCATCAGCCCCTGAAATCTGTATAGAAATTATATCACCATCCAATACACCAAAAGAGATGCTGGAAAAAGTCCGGTTATTTATAGAAGCTGGTACCAGTGAAGTCTGGCTAGTTACAGAGTCTGGGGATATTAGTATATATAATCAAAACGGACATACGGAACAATCTCAATTTAATATTCATGCTAATAACATTGACTTAAACCTTTAGCCATGCGTCTAACTACCAGTGAAGCTAATTCAATAAAAAACTGCATAAATGCTATTGATCAACAGGCAGAGGTTTATTTATTTGGCAGTCGTACAGATGATCAGAAAAAAGGTGGTGATATTGATTTATTCATTATCAGCGATAAAATTGACTTTAATGAAAAGTTGCTATTAAAAATCTGTATAAAAGAAAAAATTGGCGATCAAAAAATTGACCTGGTCACATCTCATGGTAAACACGATCTTTTTGCCAAAGTCGCATTGGAAAATGCAATAAAACTATTATGACACCTAATACAGATAACAATCATCGCTTCAGCTTGCTTGCATATGAACTTAAACTTATGAACAAAGCCGAAGTGAGCCTTAAATTCTCTTATCAGCGTTGCCTGGAACTCGGGAAAAAAACACGATATTCACTACAAGAACAGGAGCGTTTTGAGTCACTGACCAGTCGATTTGCCCGTTTAAGTGATATTGTTATACAAAAACTGTTTCGACTCATTGACCAGATAGAACTCGAAGATGAGGGAACGATACGCGACCGTATCAACCATGCAGAAAAAAAACAACTCATTAGAAGTGCCAGTGATTTTATTATAATCCGTGAACTTAGAAACAGCATTGCTCATGAATATCAGGAAGATGCCATAACTAATATTTTTCATAGCGTATTGGATAAAACACCTTTGCTATTTAATTGTGTGACTCAAATTAATCAATATTGCAAAAAATACCCCATTTAAAATGACCCGACACCTGATCTTAATTGTTGATGACGAACCGGATATCTGCGAATTGTTAGAGTTGACGCTCAATCGCATGGATATTGATACCCTGTCCGCTGGCGACTTAAAATCAGCTTACAAGATACTCAATGAAAACAATATTTCTATCTGTCTGACCGATATACGCCTGCCCGATGGTAATGGGATTAAATTGGTAAAAAAAATTCAGCAACAGGCCAGCCATATTCCCGTCGCTATGATTAGCGCCCATGGCAATATGGATACAGCCATAGAAGCCCTGAAAGCAGGGGCTTTTGACTTTGTTTCCAAACCTCTGGAACTGGCTGAACTTAGAAATCTGGTTAATGCCGCCATTAAACTGGCGGATAAACCTCAAAATTCTCCTCAAAATCTAAGACCGGAAACGACCAGAGAAGCTGAGACAAAAAAAGGACAGTAACTGCTGCTTGGCGAGTCAGAAGCTATGCAACAAACCCGAAAGCTTATTAAAAAACTGGCTAAAAGCCAGGCTCCAGTTTATATCAGTGGTGAATCCGGAACCGGTAAGGAACTAGCTGCCAGACAAATACATCATTTAAGCTCCCGCTCCGATAACCCGTTTGTACCGGTTAATTGTGGTGCCATCCCTGCTGAACTGATGGAAAGTGAGTTTTTTAGACATACCAAAGGTAGCTTTACTGGCGCCATTAAAGATAAGGAAGGTCTTTTTCAGGCTGTGCATATTCTGCTGATGGTGAACACCCATTCTGTCTCATCGTGAACACCCAACCTTGCCCACACATTGGCGTATAGTCTTTTTACCCTAAGTGTTCACCATCCGTCAATGATGAGCGTGTTTTTCGCATCGATTCACCCTTTAATTTAAGTCTGTGGGCATTGTGCATGAGCCGATCTAAAATAGCATCGGCAATCGTATTGTCTCCAATAGACTGATGCCACTGTTCAGTGGGTAACTGACTGAGCATAATGGTTGATGCATTTCCATGGCGATCATCCATCAGTTCCATTAAGTCATTGCGTTGCACCGCTTTTAACGGTTCCAGCCCCCAGTCATCAATGTTCAGCAGCTCTGTTTTGGCCAGAGACTGAAGTGTTTTGAGGTAAGTACCGTCTACTTTGCTCTGGGTGAGCATCATTAACAACCGGTAATATTTAACACTATAGCCTTTCATACACGCCGTATGTCCCAGTACACAGGCAATAAAGGTTTTACCACTGCCACAGGGGCCCGTGATAAGAATGTTCTGAGCTTTGTTTGTAACCGCTCAATGAACAGCGTTATTTAGTTCAACCTGAATAATACCGTTTTAAGCCTGACTTCAAGCCAGGTTTAAAGCAGCTGATTGCCCCGGTTTGATAAAAGACCCCATCAAACCGGAAATAATTTTGAGCCACAAAAGCCGGAGCTTATTGAGGATCTTTCTTAAGTTAACCTGAGAT
>JANELJ010000063.1 GCA_024511395.1 Gammaproteobacteria bacterium
TGGCTTCATTTTGGTCTGGAAATTTGCAAGGTAATAAGGCTTATTTTACCAAAAACCTGCAAATTTAACACCCATAATCAAGCAATATTTCTTTATAAATCAATGTACTATGTTTTATTCAGGGCAGACTAAATATAAAAATGGGGGGATCATTATGAACAAACGTTGGAACAGCAGAAAGCCGGTACAACTGGATCTGGTGATCAACTATCCCGCAATTGGACTGCTCAGAGGTAAAGCAACCAATATCAGTCACGACGGTATGTTTATAGAAACGGCCGTGGCATCTCTATCACATTATTCAGACATAGAAATTACCCTGAACATGCACTCTTTATCATAGATCCCGATACAGATCCCGGCGATTGTTATTCACAATAGTGGCAAAGGTATTGGCATTATGTTCAGAAATTCTCCATCTGAACATAAAAACACGCTGGCTAACGGGGTAATCCCCTCATTTATAAAGCAATTCATAAATAGAGGTTTTGCATAAGTCTTATCCACATATCCATAGGTCTGCCTGTTGGTGAGACCTTCAGGTTTATCTCACTGACAGGCCTGGCCTGTGGGTATGTGGATAAGACGGTTTAAATTGTTTTCTAACAGGCTAAAACCAATTTTTGCCTGGGTGGTATGGGGGTTATTCAGCAACTGCTTAACCAGCAGCAGGAAAATCCTCAGAAGTGGGCCTGTTAAGACACTATTTCCATACTGCCACTGGCTAAGGGCTTCTACAGGCTAAAGGCTTATTCCGGCTGTTTTTTCTCATGAATCACTCTTAGCCGGGTACCATGCTCCAGAGACAGTAGTATTTCCTGGGCCAGTATGTTCAATGGAAAATAGGTTCCGAATATTTTTGCAGCATCTATGCTGCAGCCATCCAGAAGCGACCCTCTCAAATCAATGCCTCTTAAATCCAGAGAACGGAAGTCACAGCCTTTTAAATTACAGTATTCACCAGACTGTTTTTTAGCATTAAACTCCTCAATCTTTCCCTCTCTGATAAGCTGATACATGGGATCATTAGAAATTGCAAGACCTTTTGTCATCGTTTTATTCCATTATATTATTTGTAATATAGCCTAAAGCAAGCATAGCCTTAATTAGAAATTCTTTCCTCCCACACCAGTTTGTTATTATCATCATAAATCACCCTGAAACTGCCGTT
Source organism: Gammaproteobacteria bacterium (assembly GCA_024511395.1). Taxonomy (GTDB): domain Bacteria; phylum Pseudomonadota; class Gammaproteobacteria; order GRL18; family GRL18; genus JANELJ01. Next base: position 1,172 of record JANELJ010000063.1, read on the forward strand.
AACACCGGACTGATCCACAAACTTTTGCAGAGTACCTACCGGTAGTTGTACCACCTTACCTTCCGCCGTAGTAACCAGAATGGAATCAACCATTCCCTGATAATACTGCAGATATTCCTAGGCACTTATGGCAACATGAAAACGTATTTCATTCATTTTTTAATTTTCTAACAATGCAACCTGATGACAAATGTTAAATAAACATCAAATTTTGAAATTAATTAAAATTTTTGTTGTATTTTAATCTTTTTTGACTACAGTACACAGTATCTTTAAACATTGCTATTTTAGTATCTAACAATAACTGACAATATCGGTTATTCATCAGGGAGTTTTAATATGAAAATGCAGGACATTCGTAAAATCGCCAAACAGAAAGGCATTCCATCCAGTAAGTACAACAAAGTTACTCTGGTAAGAAAAATCCAGACTACTGAGGGCAACTTTGACTGTTTTGCCTCTGCGGTTAATAGTTATTGTGATCAGCCTAAGTGCATCTGGCAGGATGACTGTTTTAAACTGGCCAAAAAGGCCGTCAGTCACTAAGCCATCTAAGCTCAGAACAATTCAAATCATTCAGAGTATCTGCTGCAATTTTTTCTCCAGCCGTTTCACCGAAACCGGCTGGCAGGTTTTAAGTTCCTGAGCGAACAGGGATATTCTCAACTCTTCAATTAACCAGCGAAATTCCGTTAATTCCGGCCAGGAAAAATATATTTCAGCCGGACTATTTTTATCGGTTTTTAGCTGTTCAATACGATTCTGATATTTTTCCCATAAGGGTGTGATCTGAGCCTGATTCAGGGTATCACGACGATAATCATTGCGGGCTTTTTCCAGACGCAGTTGCATACCCTTAAAATATCGGGGCAGTCGTTTAAGCCACTGCATCGGCGTCTGTGCCACAAAGCCGGGATAAACCAGCTGCTTTTGCTGGGCTTTAATATCAGCTATGGTTTTAACCAGATTAAACGGTATATTGCCCTTCAGGGTTTTAGACAGTTTCTGCGCCTCCTGCAGGATATTCAGCAATGCACCCATAAGTTCAGTGCCATCTTCAGTCTCCAGCTCCGACTGCAGTATAGACAACAATTGTTCAAACTGCTGTCGGCTGCGGATCTGGTGCAACTGTGTTACTGACTCAATAGTCCCCTGCTGCAGAATCTTTCGAAGCGCATTGACCAGCAGTGCCTGTATAATATCCAGCCTGAGTATCTGACAGGAGCCAAAAGCCGCAAATAATAAACAGGCCTTATTAATATCCGGCAATTGTTTCTGCAGCACCTTTAACTGTGGCTGCAAGGCCAGAAATAGCAGTCTATAGACACCCTGGGCATGATTAATCCGGGCAGTTTCAGCCTGGTCAAACAACTTGATGGACACACTGTCCTGCTGATCCTGCAAAGCCGGATACAATGTCATAAGCAGGCCGTGACGGTCAATTTCCATTTGCTCATCCAGACTATCAAAATCCCAGTCCTTAATCCCCTGACGCTCTATGGAATCCTCCACCACAGCATCTAGCTGCGCCATGGCCTTATCGGACCACTGCTGTTTTAATTGCTGGAAATTTCGGGACGAATCCAGTTCCTGGCCATTATTATCAATCAGCCTGAAATTCATTTTCAGATGTTCCGGTATTTTAGTATCAAAGTCGGCATGAATGGTTTTAGACATTTCATATTCCAGCTGATTGGCCAGGGTATAAGACAGCCTGGATTTTAAAAACTCCACCAGAGTCGGTACCAGTTCACCTTCACGGTAGGGTACAGCTTCCAGAAAGGCCGTTACAGTATCGGGTACCGGCACAAACTGTTTGCGGATCACCTTGGGCAACGCCCGGATCAGCAGGGTAATTTTTTCCCGGATCAACCCCGGCACCAGCCAGTCAAATACCGATTCATCTAGCTGGTTAATCACGGCCAGGGGCAGGATCACCGTTACACCGTCCAAGGCATGACCGGGCAGAAAATGATATTCCAGCGGCAGCTGCAGATCCCCGCTTTGAATATAGGGCGGATAAAGTTTGTCTGAAATATGATCAAAATCTTTCTTTAACAGGTCTTCCTGCTGCAGAAACAGGTAGTCAGGCTGATCCTTTTCAACTTTCCGGCGCCATTGTTCAAAGGCAGAACGGGAGTAAATATAATGTTCTTCTTTACCCTGCTGCTGCAGATCATGGCGAATGCACTGCTGGTAAAACTCAAAAATCACCAGATCATCCACCAGCAGATCCTTACGTCTGGACTTATGCTCAAGATGTTCCAGTTCCCTGATTAGAGCCAGATTATGCTGGATAAAAGGCGGGGGTTTCCGGTTATTATCCCGGTATTCACCAGTGACCAGTGCATCGCGGATAAAAATTTCCTGAGCGGCCTCAGGATCAATGGGTCCGTAATTTACTTTCTTTTTTGGATTAATTGTTAAACCATATAAGCTGACTCTGGACCAAGCTGAGACCTGCCCGCTTTTTGCTTCCCAGAATGGGGCAAAATAATGGTGCTTTAGCAGATGCCGGGTCTGCTGCTCCAGCCAGGCCGGTTCAATACCGGCCACAATGCGGGCATAAACGGCTGAGGTTTCCACAATTTCTGCGGCCATAATCCATTTGGGTTTGCTTTTATAGAGTCTGGAACCGGGGAAAATACCAAAACGCATATTCCTGGCCCCGAGATAATTATTTTTATCTTCCCTAAAGCCGATATTACCCAGAAAACCGGTGAGCAAAGCCTGATGAACAGCGGCATAATCCAGACGTTTATCATCATCTGAAAACAGTTCATTGTCTGCCACATCGGGGAGCTTATTAAAGCGAAATTTCAATTCCCGGGTCTGGGTATAAAGCTGCTGATACAGCTCTCGCCATTCCCGCATACGCATAAAGGATAAAAAATGGCTCCGACAGTATTTTCGCAGTTTATTTTGCGACAGATGCCGTCGCTGTGCTTCATAACGAAACCATAAATTCAGATAAGTGATAAAATCCGACTGTTTACTGGCATACTGATTATGTTTTTCATCGGCCGCCTGCTGTTTGTCTGCGGGGCGTTCACGGGGATCCTGACAGCTCAGTGCTGAAGCAATAATTAATACCTCAGACAGTACCCCCTGTTTTTCTGCTGCTATAATCACCCGCCCTATTCGAGGATCCACCGACAGACGGGACAGGGAACGGCCAATGGCCGTCAGGCGGCGCTGCGGGGTTATCGCCCCTAACTGCTCCAGCAGTAAAAAACCATCATTGATCTGTTTAGCCGAAGGTTTTTCCAGAAACGGAAAGGCCTTGATGTCTCCAAGGTGCAGCGACAGCATCTGTAGAATTACCTGAGCCAGATTGGTTCTTAGCAATTCCGGTTCGGTAAAGGCTGGCCACTGATTATGATCCTCTTCACTGTACAGACGAATCGCCACCCCATCACTGACCCGGCCACAACGACCGCTACGTTGACGGGCAGATGCCTGGGATATTTTTTCAATGGGCAGACGCTGGATTTTGTGGCGGACACTATAGCGGCTGATACGGGCATAACCGGTATCTATAACATAACGGATACCCGGTACCGTTAAGGAGGTTTCTGCTACATTGGTGGCCAGAATAATGCGCTGCTTTGAATGAGGCGCAAAAATCCGGCTTTGTTCAGCCGGTGACAGACGGGCGTACAGGGGCAGGATTTCCGTACGCTGCTCATGGTGGTAAACTGGATGTTTGCGCAGGGCTTCCGTGGTTTCACGGATTTCCTTTTCACCGGACAGAAACACCAGAATATCACCGTCCAGCTCCTGACTCAGTTCATCCACCGCTGCCACAATACCATCCGTCATATCCTGTTCATCCAGCAGAGGCCAGTAACGGATTTCAACAGGATAAGTGCGCCCGGAGACTTCAATGACCGGTGCCTGATTAAAAAATTCAGAAAAGTGCTCGGTATCAATGGTCGCTGAAGTAATAATAACCCTAAGATCAGGCCGGCGGGGCAGGATCTGTCTGATATAGCCCAGCAGAAAGTCAATATTCAGACTGCGTTCATGGGCTTCATCAATAATAATAGTATCGTATTGATTTAAAAACCGATCGGTCTGGGTCTCCGCTAGCAGTATACCATCGGTCATCAGTTTAATCAGGGTATCGGGATGGCTGCGATCACTGAAACGTACCTTAAAACCCACCTTATCACCCAGCGGTGTATGCAGTTCTTCTGCTATACGGGCTGCCACACTACGTGCCGCCAGCCGCCGGGGCTGGGTATGGGCAATCTGGCCATAAATCCCCCGTCCGGCCAGCAGGGCAATTTTAGGCAGCTGCGTGGTTTTTCCTGAACCAGTTTCACCAGCGACTACAATAACCTGATGCTTTTCCAGTAATTGTTTAATCTGCTGCGCTTTTTGAGTGACTGGTAGTTCTGACGGAAACTCCACTTTGGGAACCCCCTGCCAACGTTGCTCAACCCTTGCTATGGATTGCTCAATACCTTGTTCGCAAAGCTCGAACTTTTGCTGCAGTTGTATAAGCGGTTTATTGTTATTATCTGCGTCCCTTTTTCTGCTTTTCTGTCTGGAGTCGTTAAAGGACAGTTTTTTCAGTTGCTGCTTTAATTGCGCAAGCTGTTTTTTAAGAGGATATCGATCATATAGATAGCACTGCCCTAACAGCCCTGATAAACGTGCATAATATTTCTGATATGTGCTGGACTGTGGCATAAATTTTTGTAAAAAAAACAGGTTCTTACCAACTTTTTACCAAGAACGAGGATAAAAGGCAGTCGCTGCTAGTCTAAGTAAAATACAATTATACCCGAACTGGTTCAAAAAATTACGACTTCTTTCTATGCATTTAGAAGCTTTCTGCTAGAATTATTAGAGCCTGAACAATAAAATGAAACTCTGGAGTAATGTGAATGGCTGCAGCGCCTAACCTTGATGTCAATGTCATAAAGAAATTCCATCCCCTGGACTCTTTAAGTATTGATAAAGTTAAAGAAGTGATTGAAAAGTCGGCTGTGCAGAAAATACCTGCTGGACAGGTACTTTTTAAACGAGGTGATCGTGATAAGTGGACCGTTTACCTGCTAACAGGCAAAATTGAACTTAAAAGCGCTGATGGCAAACGGCAGATTATTGAAGCCGGCAGCGATGCTGCCCATTCCCCTATTGCCGATGAAATTCCCCGCCCTGCTTCTGCCAAGGCAAAAACTGATATTAGTATTCTTATCATTGACAAGGATCTGCTGGATATCCTGATGAACTGGAATGCACCATCCAGTATTGAAGTCAATGAACTTGATGACGATGAAGACTGGATGACCCGTTTTCTGCAGTCCAATGCCTTTTTACAATTACCCGCAGCCAATATTCAGGCCCTGATGATGCGCCTGCAGGCCCCCCTGGCCAGGGGAGAAACTATTATCCGGGAAAATGACGCCAATGATGACAAATTTTATATTATCCAACAGGGGCGCTGTGTCGTCACTAAAACCAGTCCGACTTCGGGAGAACAGGTGCCACTAGCTGAATTACGCTTGGGCGACGGCTTTGGCGAAGAAGCCTTAATTACCGGCGGCATCCGCGGCGCCAGTGTCACCATGAAAACTGACGGGGTGATCCTGTCACTGGACAAAAAGGACTTTATTGAGCTGCTGGTGGAACTACTGATCCACCGCATTAAACTTGAAGAAGTAAAAACACTCAAAGAGGATCAATACCAGCTTATCGATGTCCGAAATGAAGATGAACATCAGACCAATGGACTGGATAATAGTATTAATATCCCTATTAATCTGATCCGTACCCAGCTGGATCAACTATCACCTGAAAAACATTATATAGCCTATTCCGGACATGAAAACCGCAGTAGTGCGGCAGCCTTTCTGTTTATTCAGCAGGGCTACAACTGTTCCATTATTGAGAACAGCATTGGCGAAGCTGATATTACCCGTTCTGCTGTCACTGAAGAAAAATTCCCTGAAGCTCCTACACCCGCCAGTTCGGCGGAAACAGAAGCACTAAAAGCGGAAAAAATTACTTCACCGGAAATTGAAGCGGCCCGTAAGGAAGCTGAACTCATGGCCACTGATCTGCGCAGTGAAGCTCAGCTGGCTCTGCAAGAAGCCCGCCGTGCCCAACAGACTGAACTGGCTCTGAAAGCCGCACAATTAAAAGCCGTGCAGCTGGAGTCCCAGACCCTAGAACAGTGGCAGACATCGGCTGAACTGGAAAAAATTAAACAGCAGAAAGAAGAAATGGAGCAGCACCTACCGGCACCAGTCCCTCAGACAGCTCTATCCATGATGACCTGAAAGCCGCTTATGACTCCATCAAAAAAGAAACATAATGGCTACTGAACGGGTTCAGCGCTGTTAAATGATGCGCTTTTTATCAAAATTTACATTGCTATTAACTGCCTGATGCCTGCTGCTGAAGCTTATTTTATTCCGGCTCCTGATATTGAAGTGACCACGGCAATAAAACGTAGCCGTTTTATTGCCCATATTGCTCACTGCCCAGATCCGCAACAGGCCATAGTCATTATTGAACAGGATAAACAGCGTTATCCTGATGCCCAGCATCATTGCTGGGCCTATATTGCCTGCCCGCCCGATTCTGCCTCAGCAGTACGTTTTTCTGATGCCGGCGAACCCTCAGGTACTGCGGGCAAACCCATTTTAAATGTTCTACAGCACAGTGGATACGGAGAAATTATCTGCGTAGTTAGCCGCTATTTCGGTGGCATCAAACTGGGTGCCGGCGGTCTGGTTCGCGCCTACAGCAATAGTACTCAGGCAGCCATAGAACAATTAACCGTTAAGAAAATTATACAGAGAACAGCGGTCACCGTCCGCTTCCCTTACTGCTATGAATCCGATATCCGACACTTTCTTGATACCTATGATGTGCCACTGACTGATGTAGACTATCAGGAGCAGGTTATTTTTACTCTGGAGCCGGAACAGGACAGCATGGCAGAAACCCGTCAGCTACTACAAAATATCTGTAAGGGTGAACTTAATATAGAAACCTTAACCGGATAGTCCTTATACTTACTACTTACATTTATGTTTTATCTTACACAGATTTTATTTTGACACTATGTCTATTACTGATATTCAAAACTTACACCACACACAAAACAGTCTGGATAATTTTTTTAAGCGCTTTATTAATACTGTTGAAGCACAGACCAGCGAACTGCCTGTAACTGAATACGATGCACACTGGCTGTCACCCTGCCAGCAGGGTAAACCGTTTATGTCAGAACAGATGCAGCATTCCATTCACTGGCAGCCATTTCTGCACCCTGACAGCTCGGACAAGAACGACCTGGTAGACCTGGAAAAAGCCCTGGAAATCCAGCTGCACCCGGATATCCGGGTATTTTTCAGCCGTTACTGGTCTGATCACGTGGATGCAGTTTTTCAGCAGGGCAATTTAAGCCTGATGTTTGTCTGGAATGAAGATGATATGCAGCGTTTAATTGAAAATCAGCTGGGCCATGCCCTCAACAAGATCCGTAATAAACAGGAACTCACTTTTTTTATTGCCTGTACCGATTCTGATTATATTATCAGTATTGCCAATGAGTCCGGCCAGGTGGTACTGGAACGTCCCGGCTACGGGGTTGAAAAAGTACTGGCCGTTAGCCTGACTGACTTTCTGAATGAGCTGGAACACGGTAAGCTGGTATAAGCTTGGCAATCGATAATACAGGTAAGCTGCTTAAATATGCTGAAACAATTTTTTGACAAACTGACCCATAAACCTGATTCAGTGCGCATGTATTCTGCCGGTATCAGTGATGTGTGCCGACGCCGCAAGCTCAATGAAGATAATTTTCTGCTTGATGAAAAGTTAGGGCTATTTAGTCTGCCCTGAATAAAACATAGTGCATTGATTTATAAAGAAATATTGCTTGATTATGGGTGTTAAATTTGCAGGTTTTTGGTAAAATAAGCCTTATTACCTTGCAAATTTCCAGACCAAAATGAAGCCAAAGAAACAGCCAAAAATACCTCAGGAAGACCTGTTCAGGATGCGCC
>JANELJ010000005.1 GCA_024511395.1 Gammaproteobacteria bacterium
GATAGCCTGACTTTGGAAGGTAGGCTGTTCACTATGGAGGTGGTATTTCAGGTTTGTTCATTTAACCTCTGCTGACTTAAACCACCGCAATGAGCGTTTACACAGTTATTTTTACACCCTCAATAATTTTGAGCCACAAAAGTCGGAGCTTATTGAGGATCTTTCTTAAGTTATGTCCAGCGGCTACCATAACCACATTAATGGCATCACCGACTGTACCTTTGAGGTAGCAGCGATCTAAACGGCCATCGTTTTTCATATGACCGATTTCAGGCTCAATCGCACTGCGCCGTTTTAATGCCTTTTTAATTCTTCGGGTAACGCCTCGCTTCTGACCTGAGATAAAAACTTTCGTATCTTTTACCTCATGTCCACGATAGCCCCGATCAACAAAGCACTGTTCCGGTTGTACAGCTGTAAACTGTTTTATCTGTTCCAGTTGTGGCAGCAAGGTATGTCCATCATAAGGATTTTCTTGTGTAAAAAGAAATAGCTGGTCTTATTTATCATTATTATTTTCTGGGTAATTCCTATTATCAGTTAACCATCCTTTTGTACATTAAGCTTAGTTTAAAAAGTTTTATAATCAAGGAAGTAAGCAGTGAATACCTACCTAGGAGCAATCAGTGCTTATAAACCAGCATAATAGTTTCCAGCTCTTTAACAATCTTATCCTGGTCTATTTGTGGAATACCTTTTAATTCTTCAAATTCCTTGCCTTCAAAATGTCCGCTGATCAGTTCATAGACATAATTGCAGCCTTTTTTGGCAATAGCCTCAATCGTTTCATCGTACTGAAAAGGATCCACATCATCAGTACTGGTGCCAAACCAGAAATCCATACCTTTTTCCAGGAATTCCTTATAGGGCAGGTAATGTGAGCCGTCACAGGAAAAGTTCAGGCTGATCATGCCGTTAATAATATTAATGGAACCGGCACGCAGGTAAATGGTTTCATCAGCAAAGCGAAGCTGTTTAAAGTACTCAAATATCTTCATAATATCCTCCTCAGGAACTGTTGCCAGTTCAGAATAAGGATGCCGGGGATAGGCTAGGCAGATATCGGGATCATTGAGTTCATTCATACTCAAGAGACGATAATTATACGGGTCATCAATCAGCCAGATAGTAACCCGGCTGCTGGAAAAATGGAATTTTCCGTGGAATACGCCGTGCTCACAAATTAATACCTTCATTAAGGCAAAGACATTATCAATATGGGTGTCCATTTCGCTCTGCAGACGCTGCTGGGCAAACAGGCCGCTGCGTATGGCCGGATCGCCCTTGATCTGCTGCCATTTATAATTTTCTTTATAAAGCTTTTTAGTACCCGGCAGTTCCCGTAAATCAAAATCCACACCCAGATAGCCGATAATTTCATTATCAGTATTTTTAATCACATGAATAGCTGTGACAGAAGGGCATTTATTATGTTTACTGATATACGCTTCGGAAAGGAAAAAATCCGTATGTTTAAAATCAGCCTGCATATAGGGACGCTGTGAACGATCTCGGTTCAGACTGCTGGCATCAAAACCCTGCCTTAATAAAGTACTGGTGATCTGAATACCCCGGGCATCCATCACGTATAAATACTTGCTGTACTTAAAATTAGGAAAGGTAGCCCTTAAACGCACCTCCAGTTTTTGTCTGTCGGGCATATCATCAGCCAGTTTTCTGGCCAGTTCTGCCAGCGGTTTTTTAAGCAGATCCACCAGGTTTTTACGCTGTTCTGCAATGGTTTTCTGTAATACGGTTCTCATAGGTTTTATTGTATCTTTTTTAATTGGCAATGAGAATGTCTTAAAAATCTGTTAAAATTTCCTCTTATTTTTTCATGGCTTTTACAGAGCCGTTATTAACCAGAATAAATCGATTATGACTAAAAAAATTATTAAAATCGCCACCCGTAAAAGCCCTCTGGCCCTGTGGCAGGCCTATTTTGTCCGGGATCAACTATTAAAACACCATGATGATCTCGAAGTGGAACTGGTTAAAATGGTGTCTAAAGGCGACAAAATTCTGGATGTACCTCTGGCCAAGGTTGGTGGTAAAGGACTGTTTGTAAAAGAGCTGGAAGCCGGTCTGCTGGCTGGGGATGCGGATATCGCCGTACATTCCATGAAGGATGTTCCGGTGGAATTTCCTGAAGGACTGCACCTGGCGGTGATCTGTGAACGTGAAGATCCGCGCGATGCCTTTGTATCAAACAATTTTGAAAAACTAGATGATTTACCGCAGGGGGCGGTTGTGGGTACCTCCAGCCTGCGTCGTCAAAGTCAGTTATTAAAATACCGGCCTGATCTGCAGATAAAATTTTTGCGCGGTAATGTGAATACCCGTCTGCAGAAACTGGATGACGGAGAATATGATGCCATAATTCTGGCGGCTGCCGGCTTAATCCGTCTGGAAATGAAAGACCGTATTCGCAGTTTTCTGACCACTGAACAAAGCCTGCCCGCCATGGGACAGGGTGCAGTTGGAATTGAATGTCGTGTTGATGATGAACTCACCCATCAACTGATTGCACCACTGGCTCATGAAGAAACTACCATCCGACTGACTGCAGAACGTGCTCTAAATAAACGACTGGAAGGTGGCTGTCAGGTGCCTATCGGTGGTTTTGCAGAACTGGACGGTGATCAACTTTCCATGCGTGCCTTTGTCTGCTCACCCGATGGTAAAAATCTGGTGGAAGGTTCTGTTTCTGGTTCGGCAGAAAATGCCGAACAAATGGGCATAGAACTGGCTGATGACTTATTATCCCAGGGTGCCAGAGAAGTTCTGGCTGAAGTGTATAAAAATGGTGTGTAGAAAATAAAACGGCTTAATTTTGTTTCTGAATTAACTCACACACTTCCTCAATTCCTAATAAAATCCTTGGTGTATGTCTGACCAGATGATCCGGATTAGCGGCGTATAAGCGTTTGTTTTTTACGGCGCAAAGAAACGGCCATTGCTGCCAACGTTTCAGCCATTGTCTGGATGAGTAGGCCATGCCGGTGGCAATAATAACCTGTGGGTCTTTTGCCAGAATGGCCTCAATGGACGGAGTACTGGTTAAGGTTCTGGCTTGGGCAAACACATTGCTTCCACCGCAAAATTCAATGACTTTTGAAATCAGATGCTGTCCATTCACACTCATTAATGGATTATTCCAGATTTGAATAAAGGTGCGGATTTTGGGCTGGTTCTGGTTATTCTGATATTGTTTTTTTAAGGCATTAAATTTTTGTTCGAACTCCCGGGCACTGGTTTCTGCTTTTTCATTACTGCCCATTAACTGACCGAATTTGCGCAAGGTTTTAGGGATAGAGGAGAAATTTTCAGGTTCAGTAATATAGACTCTTAATCCCAGAGACTGCAATTGCTGAATCTGATATTCCGGATTGCCGCTTTTCCAGGCGATAATCAGATCAGGCTGCAAAGCTAGAATTTGTTCTATATCCAGTGAATCATAACTGCCGATACGGGGAATGTTTTTTGCCTTTTGCGGATAGTTGCTATAGCTCACTGCTCCGATTAATTTATCCCAGCCACCGGCAGCAAAGACCAGTTCAGTAATGCCCGGAGACAGGCTGATTATACGTTGTGCCGGTTGTTCCAGACGAATGGTTTGCTGTGTGTCATCTTTAATGCTGATTTGAGAAAATGCTGGTAAGCTCATGAATATAAATATATAAAATAAAATTATTTGAGCGATTTTTAACATTTTTTAGGTTTTAGGGGGTTGCTATAAAAATTGTGTGTTGTTGGTCTGTTATTTTTTCTATTTTACAGTGATAGAGGCGGCTTAAATTTTCGGTAGTCAGAACTTCGTGGGTTTTACCGAAAGTGCACTGACCATTATCTAGCAATAAAATATGATCGCAATAACGCCAGGCCAGATTGGGATCGTGGATAACCATAATACCGCAATGGGTTTTCTGTTCTGTTGCAGTGAAGCGGGATTGTAATAAGGACAGAATATCCAGCTGGGCTTTAATATCCAGATGGTTAACGGGCTCATCCAGCAGGTAATAATCAGGATTCTGGGTCAGCAGGGTGGCCAGGTTCAGACGTCTTTTTTCACCTCCGGACAGGGTGCTGATAAAGCGTTCGGATAAGTGTTCAAGGTCAAGCTGTTTAAGTGCCTGATTGGCAATATCTCTGTCCCGGTTGTTTTCCCACTGTAATGGATCAACAAAGGGATGGCGGCCAATAAGAGCGGCTTCCATGACCGTACAGGGAAAATTGTATTCATACTCCTGCAGTATCAGCCCCATTTTGCGAGCACGTTCAACCGGTTTGTAGCTGGATAATGGCTGATTATTGAGAATAATTTGCCCCTGATCGGCCGACCTCAGTCCAATCATACACTGCAGCAGGGTACTTTTGCCCACACCATTAATGCCCATAACCCCCCAGAACTCGCCAGATTTAAAGGTCATGCTTAATTGGCGGCAGACGGGTTTGCCGCCAATACTGAGACTGAGAGAGTCAAGCTCCAGAGTTTTTGCTGAAACGGAAGCCATTATTGGCTCCTTCTAAGCAGGTAGAGAAACAGGGGCACACCAATTAAAGCGGTTAACACACCCACAGGCAGCTGCTGTGGAGCCAGTACGGTTCGCGCCAGAGTATCGGCAATTACCAATAATGAGCCTCCAGTCAGGGCACTGGCTGGGATCAGCAAACGGTGACCCGTGCCGCTGAGCAGACGTACCAGATGAGGTATAACCAGACCGACAAATCCGATGCTGCCTGCCAGTGAGATCGCACCGGCAGTCAGCAGGGAGGATAAAAAGAAAATAATATTACGCAGTTTTCGGGTGTCGACACCCAGGCTGCCGGCCTGCAGATCGCCCCAGAGCAGAATATTCAGTTGCCGGCTGATCAGCAAAGAGCCTGTCAGACCGAGCACAAGAATAATAAAAATGGGCAGAACAGGGCGGTTATAGCTTAAATCCCCCATTAACCAGAACAGCATCCCGTGTATTCTTTCCGCCGGTGCAATCACCAGTACAAAACTGATCAGAGCACCCCATCCGGAAGCCAGAATAATACCCGTCAGTAATAACCGGGAAATGCTCCAGCTACCTCTGGAGTGTGCAAAAGAAAATACCAGTACAATCGAAATTAAAGCCCCCAGAAATGCACTGCCGGTTAACCAGACACTGCCCATACCGGCCAGCATGGACAATAAGGCTGCCAGAGCTGCGCCGCCGGATACCCCCAGTACATAGGGATCGGCCAGTGGGTTTCTAAGTAATACCTGCATTAATACACCGGCCAGAGATAATAAGGCACCGGCTGTAAAAGCAGCTAAGGCTCTGGGGAGACGCAAATCAAAAATCAGGCTTTGGTGAAAAGGGGAAAGGGTGCTGCCGGTCAGTGAAAGCAGTTCCTGAACAGAAACAGACACTGAACCGGTCAGCAGAGCAAAGATAAAACTGATAAGAGAAAGTATGACCAGAGCCAGCAGAAAAATAACAGGATGTTTTTTTAACATAACATCTCGTTGTGTATTAATTCTGCTGTTCCGGCCATGGTATTACATTTTGTAATGTATAGATGCAAAGGCAAATCTATCCTGAGCTTTGTAAGGCAGTTCGTTACCATAGGTTTGCCTGTTTGTGGAATATTCTTTATCAAAAAGATTATCTACTTTGGCTTTAATAGTCCAGTTTTTTGTCAACTCCCATGCACTGCGAATATTCATAATACCGTAACCCGCAAGCGTGTTATCATTATTTGCGTCAAGGTAACGTTTAGATGCAGCAATAATCGATGCGCCATAAGTAAAATTTTTATATTTACTATCCATATCAAGCCTGAAAGTATCTCTACTGCGGTTGGTCAGATAGTTTCCGGTATCATCATTTTTTGAGTTGGTATGTGAAATATTTCCCTGGATATTCCAGCCAAACAATTGTGTTCCCAGGCTTAATTCAATACCGTCAATGTTGGCTTTATCAATATTTTCCATAGTTGGATACTGGTATTCAATCAGGTTTCTGATGCTGGTGGTATAAAAATTGGCTGACCAGTTAATGCTTTTAAATTCTCCACTCAAACCGAAATCAAAACTTTCAGAGGTTTCAGGTTTTAAACCAGAATTACCTTTAAAATAACCCACATCCGGGTAATACAAGTCATTAAATGTGGGGGATTTATAGGCTCTTCCATAATTGACTGTCACTCTTAGATATTCATCCAGATCAAAACCAAGACCAATATTACTTGTATTATGACTGCCAAATTGCTGATTATCATCATATCTCCAGGCACCCTTTATATCAAAAACTTCGCCATAATATTGATATTGAGTAAATACACCTTTTGTCCAGCGACTGTCTTTATCAAAGTTAGTAGTACTATCAACCGATTCATCCAGATAATCAAAACCAACGGTCAGGATGTCTTTATCTCTTATAATAAAATCATTTTTCCAGGAAAAATTATCTTTAGTTGTATCAAACTGATACTTTTCTATAGTCGTTTCAAAATAAGGGTATTGGTAATAATCACTTTCATCTTTACTTTGCCCAATTAATAGCTGAGAGGACCAGATATCATTTATTTTCAGGTCAGCAACTATAGAAGCAACCTGTTGTTTAAATTCTGTACGGGTTTTGGTCGTAGCCAGATTCAGACCATTGGTATAATCATACTGGTTTTCACCATCAGCTAAGAGGTAACTACCGCTTAAGGTAAATTGTTCGTTAAATTTATGACGTCCATTGATAGAAACAGAGGTGTTATCAAAGCTGTCATCATCATTATCTGCATTAGCAGAATCTGGATTACCAAGAAAATCATAGCCGTTGGTATCAATATAGCCCACACCAATATTAAAACTGGATGTTTCATTTCCATAACCAAAACCTGCATTGGCTTCTACGGTATCATCAGAACCATAACCCGTGTCAGCATAAAAGCTCTGTCCACGGGTTTCTTTATTTGTAAAAATCTGAATAATACCGCCAATAGCACTGCTGCCGTATAAACTGGACTGAGGCCCTCGTACTACTTCAATGCGTTCAATTTGTGAGACAGGAATATACTGGAAAGGTGTTATTCCAAGGGTAGCAGAACCATAGGGAACACCGTCAACCAGTACCAGAATATGATCACTATTGGTACCACGCATAAAAATACTGGTGCTGCTGCCCATACCGCCACTGGTTTTAACATCGATACCTAGCGTGGATTTTAAAACATCAACGACAGACTGAGCCTGCAAGCGATCAATATCCTTACGGGTAATAATGGTAACTGGTGCAATGGTTTCATCTACCGTATTGGCAGTTCGGTTAGCCGTAACTATAATTTCTGGAATATTTTCGGCCTGAGCCTGAATGGAAACCAGTGGAGTTAAAAAAAGGCTAAGCGCCGAAAGGGTCTGGATGGCAGGTACTTTATACAACATGATCTGATCCTTGTTCACACGCCCCGTGTGAGTAAATAATTAAAATAGTTCAGCGGGAGGAGTAACAGGGTTCAGGGGAAGACGTACAATAAACAACCTGACCCGGCTCGCCCTCTGCAAGCTTAATAGGTGGTTTTTATGTTCGGTCTCCGGGCTTATGCAGTGCCTTAATGCTTTAAAAAGAATAAAACATTAAGCAGTCAAAAGTACCTTCCCATATCATAAAGATACAGTGGCGTTTACTTTCGTACTTGCAATTACCGTTGCGGGGGCAGCGCTGGATTTACACCAGCTTCCCAGTCAACTCTGTTATTAAAAGGTTTTTATATAACAGAATGAGTTTAGGTTACCATAAAAACGTGTCGGTATTCTATTAGTCTGTGCTTATAGTGTCAAATCAGACCGGAGATAATGAAAAATATTCATATTACTTAAAAAATAATAAAGCGGCGACTTTACGGTATTCTGAGGTAAGAATATTAAATGTTCTGCAGGCGGCACCATTATCCATAAAGTCTATGGCTATGTTATTCTGTTTAATGGTTTTTAATAAGTCTATATCCGGGAAGCGGGTGGTTGAGCTGGTGCCGATTAGAAAAATATCAGCATCAAACTGCTGCAGGATTTCAATACACTGGCGATTAAAGTGTTCAAACTGCTGGGGAAAATTCTCCTGCGATAACTGATCCTTAAATACCAGGCAGGTGCTGTCAATAGTAACAAAGTCATCTTCTGTTGAATCACTGGTATGAATATTCCGGTTGGGCTTAATTAGACGGGCGGAATCCTTATCATAGGAATGAAAAGAATAAGCATCGGAAATGGTTTCAATCTGCAGCATAATTTTATTACTTTAAAACATTTGAATGGGCGCTATCTTTTGTGCTGTTTGGGTTACTATTTTGGGTAAATTATAACTCAAAGTCACCTGTTTTAATGGGATTTGTAAGAAACAGCCTTAAATATGCAAAAAAGCGGATTTATTGATTGACAGGGGAGGGCTGGATTAGTATTTTTACTGGTTTTAATTTAAGCTTACTAATAAGTTAATATAACAATTTCCAATCTTTCTGAGGCCAGTTTTTTGAACGACGATTTTCAGCGAATAAAGCGTTTACCCCCCTATGTTTTTAATATTGTCAATGAACTAAAAGCCAAAGCCAGGGCTCGGGGTGAAGACATTATTGATTTTGGTATGGGCAACCCCGATCAGCCGACGCCTCAGCATATTGTTAATAAAATGGTGGAAGCGACTCAGCGTAATGATACCCATCGTTATTCCATGTCACGCGGTGTACCCCGTTTACGTAAAGCCATCTGCAACTGGTACAAACGCAGTTATGATGTGGATCTGGATCCGGAGTCAGAAGCCATTGTGACCATTGGTTCCAAAGAAGGTCTGGCACATCTGGCACTGGCCACGGTCGGGCCAGGCGATGCGGTACTGGTGCCTAATCCATCCTATCCTATTCATCCTTATGGTTTTGTTATTGCCGGTGCTGATATCCGCCACGTGCCTATGACACCTGATGTGGACTTTTTTGCTGAAATGGAAAAAGCCATTAAGGATTCCTGGCCCAAGCCCAAAATGCTGGTGCTTAATTTTCCCGGTAATCCGACGACCCAGTGCGTAGAACTGGACTTTTTTGAAAAAGTTGTGAAAATTGCCCGTGAGCATAATATCTGGGTAGTACACGATATTGCCTATGCAGAAATTGTATTTGACGGCTATAAAGCCCCCTCTATATTACAGGTTCCCGGTGCTAAAGAGATTGCTGTAGAGTTTTACTCTCTGTCTAAAACTTATAATATGCCCGGTTGGCGGGTCGGTTTTATGTGTGGTAATCCGACACTGGTTGTGGCATTAACCCGTATGAAGTCCTATCTGGACTACGGTATGTTTACCCCCATTCAGGTGGCGGCTATACATGCCCTTGACGGTCCACAGGACTGTGTGGACGATATTCGCCAGATGTACCAGGATCGCCGCGATGTCCTGTGTAACGGACTGGATTCCGTAGGCTGGAAGGTTGAAAAACCCAAAGCCACCATGTTTGTCTGGGCGCCTATCCCTGAAGAATACAAAACCATGGGATCTCTGGATTTTTCCAAAAAACTGCTGATTGAGGCTAAAGTGGCCGTATCTCCCGGTGTGGGTTTTGGTGAATACGGCGATAACCACGTGCGTTTCAGCCTTATTGAAAATGAGCACCGAACCCGTCAGGCCATGCGCGGGATCCGGGAAATGTTTAAAAAAGATAAAGTGGGTATCTTTAAGGAATAGGTTAAGGAATAAACTTTGATATTCTCAGGCTACACTTGATATAATACCGTCCCTGTTTAAAGTCATATTTATTAATAAAGAAATAATTGGAGAATCTATTGGAACCGGTTAAGGTTGGCCTGTTAGGTCTGGGTACAGTGGGGGGCGGTACGGTTAATGTTCTGCAGCGTAATGCAGAAGAAATTTCCCGTCGTGCCGGTCGTGGAATTATTGTCAGTCATGCTTCAGTGCGGGATATTAACAAGCCCCGTATCTGTAAGACCGACGATATTCAGTTAACCGAAAGCCCTATGGACGCGGTAACCGATCCCGATGTGTCCATAGTGGTAGAACTGATTGGCGGTGATACCCTGGCCCGGGAACTGGTGCTAAAGGCCATTGCCAACGGTAAGCATGTGGTCACTGCCAATAAAGCTCTGATAGCCAAGCACGGTAATGAGATTTTCTCTGCGGCTCAGAAGCAGGGCGTTATGGTGGCATTTGAGGCGGCGGTAGCCGGTGGTATTCCCATTATTAAAGCCATTCGTGAAGGTCTGGCGGGTAATAATATTCAATGGCTGGCCGGTATTATTAACGGCACTGGTAACTTTATTCTGACAGAAATGCGCGATAAGGGCCGTGATTTTGACTCAGTACTGGCTGAAGCTCAGCGTCTGGGTTATGCCGAAGCGGACCCCACCTTTGATGTGGAAGGTATTGATGCCGCCCATAAACTGACCATTCTGGCGTCTATTGCCTTCGGTATTCCGTTGCAGTTTGAAAAAACTTTTACTGAAGGGATAAGTAAAATCACCCGTCAGGATGTGGATTATGCCAGTGAACTGGGCTTTACCATTAAACATCTTGGTGTATCACGACGCACTGAAAAAGGCGTCGAACTTCGTGTACATCCAACCTTAATTCCTAAAAAGCGTCTGATTGCTAATGTAGACGGCGTTATGAATGCCGTACTGGTTAAGGGGGATGCTGTCGGTCCAACCCTTTATTATGGTGCCGGTGCTGGTGCTGAACCTACCGCTTCTGCGGTTGTGGCGGATATTGTTGATGTGGTTAGGGTTTTAACCTCTGATCCTGAAAACCGCGTACCTCATCTGGCCTTCCAGCCCGAATCGCTCTCTGATATTCCAGTACTGTCCATAGAAGAAGTAGAAACCGCTTATTATCTGCGTATCTCTGCTTCTGATGAAACCGGTGTACTAGCCAATATTACCCGTATTCTGGCAGATAACGGTATCAGTATTGATTCTATGCTGCAGAAAGAACATGAATCCGATGCGGATAAAGCCACCATTATTATTATTACCCACACCACAGTGGAAGGAAATATGGATAAAGCTCTGGACAAAATACATACACTGGATGTAGTGGATGGTGATGTGGTGCGTATCCGTCTTGAGCATCTGGACGCTGATTAAAGCTAGTCTGACGGATCTTGACTGCAAGTCTGACTTTTATAGTACCGGGTCTGCTGGATCCGGTACCCTATCTTGAACAGGTTCCTGCTCAGGAACTGCCCGAACTGCCGCTGTTTAATAAAATTCTCTCGCGTGGACAGTGGATTCTTCCAGCCCATGAAAATACACAACCTTACGGTTTTTATTCCACTATAATTTCTGAGTTAACTCAAAGTGAAATCAACAGCACTTTGCCTTTAGCCAGTTTTTTGTATCTGGCAGAGAATCAAAGTATTGAAGATCCTCGTTTAAAGCAAAAATGGATTATGCGGGTGGATCCCTGTGTAATGGCTCCGGATCGGGATCAGTTGTTGTTGACAAAAATTTATCTGAATAATATAGAACAGGCCGAAGCTGACCAGCTGCTACAGGAAATAAATGCCTTTTATAAGACTATTGAGGATGACATCCAATGGCAGCTTTATGCCCTGGCACCTGAGCACTGGTATCTGGTTTGTGAGCAACCCATACAACTGGATACCTTTCCGCCGGAAAAAGTACTCAATAAACCTTTAAAACACTATCTACCTAAGGGAAAGGAGAGTGCCTACTGGCGAAATCTGTTTAATGAATTTCAGATGATTCTGCATCAGAGTCCGGTCAATCAGCAACGTATGCAGCAGGGTAAAGCGGCATTAAACAGTGTCTGGTTCTGGGGCAACGGGCCAGTAGATCTGGCAGAAAATGATAAAGAATTAAATAATACTCAATTATATTCGGATCTGGATTTTGTAAAAGGTCTGGCAAAGCATTATAAGACAGAGTGTGCCCCCATACCTGAACAACTTAAATCAGTATCCTTTACAGAACAGGACAGACATATTTTTGTTATCCGTGATTTTATGGATGATATTGAACAACGAGATTTATTTCAATGGTTGGAACGCTTAAAAACCTTTGAAAGCCATTTTCTTGCAGATATTGTGGAATTACTGAGTAATAAGACGATTGACCAGTGTGAACTGGTATCACCTTCTGGTAAACGGTTACTGGTTACCAGGCGTCTTTTGTCTCGTTTTTGGAAAAAATCACTTTTATGGCAATATTTTGACTATAATTAAAAACAACTGAAGAGTTATCCGATCAAATATGACTGAAATCAAATGGACTGATTATTTAAAATATAAGGCAAAGCTTCGAGGATTTACTTTAGAAAATATTGAAGACATTATCAGATACAGCAATGAAAGGTATTTCGATACTGTAACTGACAGGTGGATTGTTGTGGGTAAAGATTCCGATGTTTTAGTCATAATTCCGCATGAAATTGATACGAATGATACGATTACTCCTATCACTATTCATGCGACAACTCGACAACAAATCAATTATAGAGTAAAAAGTGGCAGGTTTAAAAAATGAAAGAGCCGGAATTAACATATTTTAAAGAGGAAGATATTTTACATCTTTCTATTTCTGACGATCATGAAACAGGTAGTGTGGAAATCAGTCCTAATATTACTGCAGAGCTAAATGATAAAGGTGAATTAATAGGTGTTGAAATTATCGGTGCCAGTGCTTTTCTGAGAGACTCAATTCTGGAGTCTGCTCAGGCAAAATTACTGCATTTAACCGATCATGTTGCCTAGTTTGTAGTAGTTTAACTAAAACTATCCAGTAACGTATTCAAATAATCAAACTGCTTTTCAATATTATCTTCTTTCTTTAATAAGCGTAATTTACTGTTGCCATCAAGTTTATACAGGTTCGGCTGAGTCTGTATCAGAGTAATGATTTTCATAGGATCAATATTGGGCTGTTCACTGAACACCATGCGCCCGCCCAGATCGCTGAAATCAATACTTAAAATATCCAGCGGTGTAGCCTTGAGTTTTAATGAGGTAATGGCAAACAGATTTTTAATCTGTTCGGTCAGCAGACCGAAACGGTCGATCATTTCCACCTGAATATCCTTTAATTCCATATCATTCCGGGCATTGGCAATGCGCTTATACATCACCAGACGGGTATGAATATCCGGCAGGTAGTCATCCGGGATCAGCGCCGGAATATGCATATTTACTTCAGAACCGTGATGCGCTGAGGTTTCTATGTCTGGATCCTTGCCTTCTTTAAGGGACTTAACCGCCCGTTCCAGTAATTCGGAATACAGAGTAAAACCAATTTCCTGAATCTGGCCGCTTTGATCTTCTCCCAGTAACTCACCGGAACCGCGTATTTCCAGATCATGGGTGGCCAGAGTAAAGCCGGCACCTAAATCTTCTATGGATTCAATGGCTTCCAGACGCTTAATCGCATCGGCGGTCATCAGCTTTTTGTCCGGTACGGTTAAATAAGCATAGGCTTTATGGTGTGAACGTCCCACCCGGCCTCTTAACTGATAAAGCTGCGCCAGTCCAAAGCGATCGGCCCGTTCTATAATAATGGTATTGGCCGTAGGAATATCGATACCGGTTTCAATAATGGTGGTACAGACCAGAATATTAAAACGCTGGTGATAAAAATCACACATTATCTGTTCCAGCTCTTTCTCGCGCATCTGGCCGTGTGCAATATCAATTTTAGCATCGGGTAATAATTCAGACAGTTCCTGGGCTTTTTTCTCAATGCTCTGGACATTATTATGCAGTACAAACACCTGGCCGCCATGCATAATTTCCCGCTGACAGGCTTCACGGATGATGTCGTTATTCCATTTTTGTACAAAGGTTTTAATGGACAGCCGTCGTGCCGGCGGGGTAGCAATAATGGAAAAGTCCCGGATACCGGATAAGGACATATTTAAAGTACGGGGGATCGGGGTGGCAGTCATGGTTAGAATATCCACCTTACTGCGCAGTTGCTTAAAGCGTTCTTTCTGGTGGACACCAAAGCGGTGTTCTTCATCAATAATAACCAGTCCCAGTTCTTTGTATTTAATGTTTTCCTGCAGCAGTTTATGGGTACCGATGACAATATCTATGGTGCCGTCTGCAACACCCTTTAAAATAGCTTCCTGTTCTTTTTTAGACTGAAAACGGGATATACCGGCAATCTTAATTGGCCATTCGGCAAAACGGTTCTGAAAATTTTCTGTATGCTGCTGACTGAGCAGGGTGGTTGGTACCAGAATAGCCACCTGTTTACCGCCGGAAACAGCAATAAAGGCTGCACGCATGGCCACTTCTGTTTTACCAAACCCCACATCACCGCATACCAGCCTGTCCATAGGCCGAGGGCCGGTCATGTCGGCTATTATATTATCAATGGCTTCCTGCTGATCCGGGGTTTCTTCAAAGGGGAAACTGCTGGCAAAGGCTAGGTAATCCTGTTCATTATAACGATAGGCAAAACCCTGCTGGGCTTCACGCTCGGCATAAATTTCCAGCAGTTCGGCGGCCACGTCCCGAATTTTTTCTCGGGCCTTGCGTTTGGCTTTTTCCCATTGTCCGCTGCCCAGTTTATGCAGCGGTGCAGTATCAGGATTGGAACCGGTATAGCGGCTGATTAAATGCAGAGAGGCTACCGGTACATAAAGCTTGTCTCCTCCGGCGTATTCCAGTTCCAGAAATTCAGCGGTTTCATCATTCACGGTCAGGGTTTTCATGCCCAGATAGCAACCCACACCATTGTCTTCATGAACAACCGGGGAACCAATTTCCAGTTCTGCCAGAGTATTGATAATGGCATCACTGTCCTGAGTGCGGGACTTACGGCGACGGCGCTGCATAACCTGCTGACCGTAAAGCTGGGACTCGCTGATAACGGCAATATCAGGCAGTAACAGGCCTTCATACAGTGGAGCTGTGCAGACTGCAGGGCTTTTTTTACTGCTTAAAAAGTTTGACCAGCCGGGCAGGGTTTTGGGATAAATCTTGTAAGGTTTTAATAACTCCAACAGGATTTCACGCCGTCCGGCGGTTTCCGTACAGAACAGAACTTTCTGTTTTTGTTCTCTGGCGGTATCAAGAAACTGCTGTAATTGCTCCAGCGGATTGTCTTTCTGGGTATTAATGGTTAAAGCCGGCGGCTTTTCACTATTAAAATTAAAGACACCGGCTTTGGGCGGAAACTCAAAAGACTGGACAATGATTCTGGGGTAATTTTTAAAGTGTGCAAACAGCTCATCGGTTTTTAGAAAAAGCTGCTGAGGCTCCAGTACCGGGCGGGCGGTATTATGTCGGTATTGTTCATAACGTTGTTCGGTTTCATGGATAAAGCTGTCAGTAACGGTTTCCAGATCGGCAAAATTAATAATGACAGACTGCTGCGGAAGATAGTCAAACAGGGTTGTAGTCTGCTCAAAAAACAGCGGCAGGTAATATTCTATACCAGCCGGGGATATGCCTTGGCCGACTTCATTATAAATTGTGCTCTGGGTTAAGTCACCGCCCAGAGTATTGCGGAACTGTTCTCTGAACAGTTCAATACTTTCCTTATCCAGCGGAAACTCTCGTGCCGGCATCATATTGATACGTTCAATATCCTGTATGGAACGCTGGGTTTCAATATCAAAGGTTTTAATGGTTTCTATTTCATCATCAAACAGATCCAGCCGGTAGGGTTCCGGGCTGCCCATGGGGAACAGGTCGATAATACTGCCCCGAACCGCAAACTCACCGTGTTCATAAACATTATTGACGCATTGATAACCACGCTTTTCCAGATCCCGCCGAAACTCACCAATATCCAGGGTCATGCCCTTGCTCAGCAGCAGGGTATTATTATTAATATAATCCAGCGGCATAAGCCGGTGCATCAGGGTGTTTAAGGGCAGTATTAAAATACCCTGTTTTAAGCGGGGTAGGTGGTACAGTGTGGACAGACGTTCAGAAATAATGTCCTGATGGGGGGAAAAAATATCATAAGGCAGGGTTTTCCAGTCCGGCAGGGTCAATATTTCCAGTGCCTTATCACTGACAAAAAAGGACAATTCATATTTCAGCTTCGATGCCGAGGGCATGTCGGATGTGATCAGGGTAAGAAACTGACCGGACTGCTCAGCCAGACGGGCAATCGCCAGGCTGAGGGCACTGCCGTAGAGCTTGCCCCAATAGCTTTTTATAGCAGTTTTGGATACAAATTCAGGTGACAACGGAGAGTATAGATTATCCATTTAGTTTTGACAGTTAGTGTAAAAAAAGACGCATAATTATATCTGAATTACAAAAATTATGAGAATTTATTTGCCTGAAACGCTATAATTATCCCTCTTAAATTTAAAGATTTTTAATCAAAACTCAGGTTCTGTTAACTATGAATTTTATTGAAACCCGCGGTAATGACGGCGAATATCCCTTACAGGTGTCTTTTTCCCAGGCTATTCTGGCTCCTATTGCCTCTTATGGTGGTATCTATGTTCCTGAGAAACTGCCGGAACTGGGCGACAGCTTTTTACAGAAACATGTTAATTCTTCCTATAAAACACTGGCTAAAGCCGTTCTGGATGCCTTTGAAATTGATATAGAAGCAGAGGTTATTGATGAAGCTCTGGCTTTATATGATAATTTTGATGATCCGCAGAATCCTGTACCGCTGGTTAAGGTAAAAGATGATCTGTATGTCAGTGAGCTTTATCATGGCCCGACCCGGGCGTTTAAGGATATGGCTCTGCAGCCTTTCGGGGTGGTGCTCTCTTCACTGGCACAGAAACGCAATGAAAACTACCTGATTATGGCAGCCACCAGCGGTGATACCGGACCGGCGGCACTGGAAACCTTTAAAAACCGGGCTAATGTGCAGGTGGCCTGCCTGTACCCGGACGGTGGCACTTCTGATATTCAGAGACTGCAGATGGTGACTGAAGATGCGCCAAATCTGAAAGTCATCGGTATTCACGGTGATTTTGATGATGCTCAGACGGCATTAAAACGTCTGCTGGGTTCTGCCAGTTTTAAAGCCCGCCTAAAAGAAAAAAATATCCACCTGTCTGCTGCCAATTCAGTTAATTTCGGGCGTATTATTTTTCAGTTGATTTATCATATTTACAGTTACCTTGAACTGGTTAG
The DNA here is from genome assembly GCA_024511395.1 of Gammaproteobacteria bacterium. GTDB lineage: Bacteria > Pseudomonadota > Gammaproteobacteria > GRL18 > GRL18 > JANELJ01. Next base: position 17,095 of record JANELJ010000005.1, read on the forward strand.
AATCGGTGATATTGAGTATGGTGATAAAGTTTATCTGGACGTACCTAGCGGTAATTTCGGAAATGCTCTGGGCGGTTATTACGCCATGAAAATGGGGTTGCCGGTAGAAAAAATTTTAATTGCCTCCAATAAAAACAATGTCCTGACCCATTTAATTCAGGAAGGTAAATATGACCTGAGACATATGTCAGTGGTCTCCACCAGTTCGCCGGCCATGGATATTTTAAAATCCTCCAATGTGGAACGGGTGCTGTATGATCTCTATGGTGCAGAGCGTACCAAAGAACTGATGTTCCAGCTGGATAATGATAACCATTATGAACTAACAGAAGCAGAACTTAATCTGTTACAGGCTGTTTTTTCAGCGGATTTCTGTGAAGATGAAGAAGGTAAACAGTATATTAAGGAAGCATTTGCCCAAGGCTATTTAATGGATCCCCATACAGCTACCTGTTTTAAGGCCTATGATACTTGCCGGGATAAAGCACTGAAAACCATTGCCTATTCAACTGCGGAATGGACCAAATTTTCACCTACTATTGCCAATGCCTTAACCGGTGAACAGGGCACCAGTGATGAGCAGGCATTAAAAGCCATAGCCAGGGAAGCGGGAATTGAAATTCCTGCCATTATCAGTGATTTATTTGCCAAAGAGGTTGTCCAGAAGAGCATTATTGACAAGGAAAATATTGAGCAGGAAATTCTGGATTTTCTGTAATGTGCTAAACTTGAGACTGTGTATGTGCCCAGGACTGATACAGGTAGAAAATATGATTGATTATAAAAAATACATTACCATTGAAGCAGGGAAAAGATCGGGGAAACCCTGTGTGCGTGGCTTGCGAATAACAGTGTATGATATTTTAAATATGCTTGCAGATGGTATGAGTGAAAAGGAGATTATGGAGGATTTTCCCAAAATAACTCATGAGGATATCCTTGCCTGCCTGGCATTTGCTGCACAAAGAGACAAAATCACTACCCGACTCAGTGCATGAAGTTATTATTTGATAACAACCTTTCGCATAAACTGGTTGCACGGATAAATGACCTTTTTCCTGGATCATCTCATGTAATGATGGTTCAGCTTGATGATGCAGATGATAAAGCTATCTGGGAGTTTGCCAAAGAAGGAGAATTTACAATTATAACAAAAGACTCTGATTTTAATGAAATCAGTCTTCTTAAAGGCTTTCCACCTAAAATAATATGGATACGAACGGGTAATTGTAAAATTAAAGAAATAGAACAAATAATCAGAAATAATATTATTGTTTTAGGTGCTTTTAACCAAAGCAAGAATTTAGGGATAATTGAAATCAGTTAAATAGTTTAACCTGAATAATACCGTTTTAAGCCTGACTTCAAGCCAGGTTTAAAGCGGCTGATTGTTCTGGTTTGATAAAATATACCATCAAACCGGAAATAATTTTAAGCCACAAAAGTCGGAGCTTATTGAGGATCTTTCTTAAGTTATGTTCAGCGGCTACCATAACCACATTAATGGCATCACCGACTGCACCTTTGAGGTAGCAGCGGTCTAAACGACCATCATTTTTCATATGACCAATTTCAGGCTCAATCGCACTGCGCCGTTTTAA
>JANELJ010000284.1 GCA_024511395.1 Gammaproteobacteria bacterium
AAGCATAAGTCAGGTATCACCAATCCGAATTACAGGACAGGACACTCAAGATGCAAAACAAAGCTCCTATTAGGTCACAAGTAATCGGCCCAGTGACGCCTGGGGAACGTCAACTCCAATCAACAGGTCAATACAAATGCAACAAGGCCAATCCCAGCATGGGTCAGATTGGGATGACGTTCATGGGTATTATAAACTGAGTGTCCCGGCAATTACCCTTGCGACTCATGGCGACTACTGAAACCGACTTTTCTGACTCGATAGCCAACTGTACTGCTGATTCTCTGAATTCCGGGGTATAGCTCTTTGCTTGTCTTGTTTTATCTGTCATTTTGAACACTCTCTCTTTTTAAAAGTATTTTAAGTTGTGTGTCCGGAATAGTATAGCCTCATCACAGATTAATTCGTCTTATATCTTGCAGGACTTTTTTGTAAATAAGGGGTGAACGGTAGATTTTAGTAATAGCTTCATCTGCGCATAATTTAAAGTCAAATCCGAGGCCCTGTCTTTGAGACTGATACCATTGAAAGGCATCTAACAAATCCTCCCGAGCTTCCGGGCGAATGATTAATTTATAGCCCATTACTATTTCATTTCATTTTTAATTTCGTCCCATGAGAAGCCCTCATCTGGCGATGCATTGTATGCTGAGATCCTAGTCTCAAGTACTTTCTTCTAGGATTCAGTTACTTTCAATGTATTTTCATCATTTGCTATGCTATCCCATAGTTCTTCAGCAAGCAAAATCCGCTCAGACTGGCTAAGCTCTTGAATATTAATTATTTTTTAAATTGTCATGCTAACATTCTAGTTTAAAATCTACTTTTTGTCGATAATATGCAGGTTTATCAGCACACCAGACTACTGAAAATATTTATTAAAGAGTGGCAGAACTTCAAATTTTCTAATACCTGATATCAATTGCATTTATTTACACCACAGATCAACATTGATTTTAGCTGAATAATCAACGATTATGCTACACTTTATTTTACTTACATTTTCCTCATATTTTCCGTGCCGGTTCAAGGGTTCTTTTATGGACATCGTTTTTATTGAGCAGTTCAAATTGGATACCATTATTGGTATTCATGACTGGGAGCGTGAACAGCCCCAGCCGATTGTTCTGGATATTGAAATTGGCTGCTGTATTAAAAAAGCAGTACAGAGTGATCATATAAAAGACTGTGTGGATTATTTTGAAGTGTGTGAGCGGATCCGGCAGTTAGCGGCTACCCATCATTTTCAGCTGGTTGAAACTCTGGTAGAAGCCATTAGTGATATGATTATAAATGATTTTGGTGCCCGGCAGGTTAAAATAAAGCTGAGCAAGCCCAATGCGGTTGCCGGGGCTCAGGGTGTCGGCGTCATAATTGAGCGCTCTGCTGATAACAGGAACACATAATAATGAATATGCATCGTGTCTATGTCGGTATTGGCAGCAATATAGAACAGGAAAAACACATTCAACTGTCTGCACAATATCTGCGCAATGCCTTTGGAGACAATTGCGGCTTACAATTGTCTCCGGTTTATAAAACCCGGGCAGTAGGTTTTGATGGCGATGATTTTTATAATCTGGTGGCCTGTTTTGACACGGATAAAAGCGCCATTGAGGTGGAAAAAACCTTAAAACAGATTGAGCATGAAAACGGCCGGCAGCGCAACCAGGAAAAATTCTCTGCCCGAACTCTGGATATTGATTTATTACTTTATGATCAGGAAATTATTCAGGCAGATGGTATCTCTGTACCCAGAGATGAAATTGAAAAGTACGCCTTTGTACTGTCTCCGCTGGCTGATCTGGCACCGGAACTGGTGCATCCTCAAACAGGTAAAAGCATGGCTGAAATGTGGCATGTCATGCAGGCAGATATTGATAAAAACAGCCTGCAGAAAATTGATTTTAACTGGTAATAATGCCTGTTTATGCAGGCCGTCTATTGATACAGGCACTTCTATAAATGCAGGAGTGCCTTGGTTTGTGCTATCTTTTCCTTAGCCTTTTCCAGCACTTTGATGCTTAGGTTGGGTGTCAACTGGCCCAGAGCCAGTTTATGGAAAGCCGGTATCTGGTCAATAATAGGCACCTCACGCTGTCGTGGGGTGCCGATATAGCTATGTAAATGCGCTATATTAACAATATCTACCAGATCAGACTTGTCGTTGTAGTCCCGCATCCAGTTTTCTGTTTCTTCGGTCACCTCAATAAAATCTTCCGAAAAGTCCCAGCGGCTTAAAATGGATGAACCAACCTGAGAATGCATTTTTTTTATCACTTTACCCAAATGTTCCTCGCTATCCATAATCAGAGGATGCTCAACAGCCTTGTTTAAAATAGCCACTACACCTATATCATGGATAAGCCCAGCCAGCAGCGCATGTTCCGCATTAAAACCATGGGTTATTTTTGCCAGTACAAAACTGATGGAAGCAATTTCAATGCTGTGCTCCCAGAGCATACACATCTATTTGGTCAGAAGGGGATTTTTAGAGGTAAATATTTCTTTCAATGTAAAGGCAGTGACCAGTTATACTTTGGTTTTGGTTCCCAGACTGACTACCGCTGTTTTTAAATCCTCGGCTTTTTTACGGCGCTGATAAAATGCGCTATTGGCGGCTTTAATAATTTTAGCGGCAATGGCCGGATCCGTCAGAATCACATTGGCAATATCTACTGCAGTGGAATTTTCATCCGCCACCACTTCACGAATACGGGTAGCAATACTGGGCATACTAAATAGCTGATCCTAAAAGGTGTCCACCCTATAACCTTTTCTGTTGAATTTCAGAACCAGGAAACGGGGACACATTATTCATAAATTTTCTAACATCTTCCATCAGGCTTTTCATTGT
>JANELJ010000285.1 GCA_024511395.1 Gammaproteobacteria bacterium
CAATGAAAAGCCTGATGGAAGATGTTAGAAAATTTATGAATAATGTGTCCCCGTTTCCTGGTTCTGAAATTCAACAGAAAAGGTTATAGGGTGGACACCTTTTAGGATCAGCTATTTAGAATTTCAGCAGACCCTTAAACTTGTCACCAAACTTTTCTTCCAGTTTTTCATTGAGTTTTTCCTCAACTTTCTTTTTAGTCTGTTGTTCCAGCACTTTAGAAATATTGGCTTCCTGTTTCAGCTCAGAGAATTTACCTTTAATGGTATAGGGAATTTCTTTGCCTTTGTAATCGGTACCCTGAGATTTTTCATCAATTTTTAAGCTGTTAAGCAGTTTAACTTTCAGAGTGTAGTCAAGATACTCTTTGGGCAGGTCAGCATAGCCGGCACCGGTGAGTTCCATTACCGGAGATTTACTGCTCAGGTCGTTGTTTTTAACCTCGCCGTTTTTAATATTAAACGTGCCTTTTAGTTCAGAAAATTTGGTGTTTTGTTCCTGATCCTGAGTAGGGACGGATCGACCTTTAAGCATGGCTTCAGCTTTTCTTAAGGTATTAATAACATCCAGTTTTTTTACATGACCATTAGCTACCAGTAATTTCACAACACCATTGGAGTTTTTAATTAAGCGATCCTTATCATTCCCGGCGGTCGTAATATTGGCTGAAATATTGGCGGTACCGGTAATTTCCTGGCTGCCGCTGACATCCTGTAACAGGTCGCCTATCTGTACGCCTTTCAGCTCATTAACAATTTTAAGTTTAGGCGTATTGCTACGGGCATCCAAGGTGGTTTTAAGGTTGATATTGCCCTTGTATAAATCCGCTTTTAAAGGTGCCAGCTGAACCAGGCCGTCCTTGCCCTTTAACACGATGACGACATTGGTCATTTTAGCGCCCCCGGCAATAAGCTGACCGATGGTTAATTTGCCGTCTAGGTTCAGACCACGCAGGGTTTCAACGGGGAAAATAGGAGCTTTAGCAGCAGGTTTGCCTTTAGAGGCTGTTTTCTTAGTTTTAGCTTTAGGTACAGGTGTATTGGAAGCAGCCTGTTCTGGAGCTGCCACGGCATAGTAATCCAGATTGAGTTGGTTAAGTTTTAAATCAAAACCATAAACGGGTTTCTGGAAGTTTTTAATAGCAGCAGTGCCGGTTAGAGCGGTATCGTCAAGGTTGGCTGTTAAGGAGCTGATATTCAGGTTGTCCTGGTTACCATTAAAGGAAAGCCGGGCATCAGCAGAACTGAGTGCCTGTTCCTGTTTCATTTTTGGTAAAGCGGCTCCCAGTGCAGCAGCGAGCTGCTTTGGTGAGAATTTTTCTATACTGACCTTGCCGTTATATTCCGGAGCACTATCTAGTTTAGCCGCATGAAACTGCCCGTTGATAACCATCTCATATGAGGTTAGTTTCATACCATTAATATCCAGCAACTGTTTCAGACCGTCAAATACAATGTCTCCCCACAGGGTGGTTTTAGTGGCTCCGCCGGTCAGATCCAGGGTCAGCTGGGTTTTGGGTAATTTAAATAACTGCTGTGCAAGAGAAATAGTCGGTGAGCTGCTTAACTTAAAGCTGCCTTTCATTTCAGGATTAGAGCTGTCGATCAGGGTGGAGATTTCCAGGTCAAAAGGCTTATCTTCAATCAGTTCACTGATGCTTATATTGGCTTTGGATAACACAATATGCTGATTGTTCTGTTTATCAGTCCAGCTGATCTGGGCATCTTTAACACTCAGACCGGCCACACTGATTGCGGGCATAGATGCTTTTTCAATGGCTGGTTTTGCAGTGCCTGTTGAATTTTTAGCTTCAGTTTCTTTTTCCGGGGTTGATTTTTCCCCACTGAGATCGGCCCAGTTGGTCTTACCGTCTTTATTTTTAATCAGGTTCAGGGCCATATTGTTTAGTCTGACTTCCCCGATATCCAGACGGTTCTGAGTCAGCAGGGGCATAATGGCCACGTATAGAGAAATCTCATCTATTTTGGCAAAAGGCTGGTCACCAAAGCCTTTGGCATTACTCAGTTCTGTTTTGCCCAGGTCCAGGGAAATGGACAGAGGTAGTGAAATGGACAGGTCGATATCACCTTCTATAGTCAGAGTTCGCCCGGCTTTCTGATAAACCTGCTGGGCTATTTCGTCTTTGTAATCGTTGGGGTTGACCAGTACAGGGATTAAAATTGCCGACAGCACTACAATAACGACTAAAGAAGCCAGACTCCAGAGTATAATTTTGATTAATTTATTCATGTTTTTCACCAGCAGGATAAGCTAAAATTTATGTTTAGCTTATAATATTTAAAAAGGTTTTAAGTTTGTTTGTGTAAAAAATTATAAAATGTAAAAATTATAAAAAGGCATACAATATAATAGGTCTAAATCCGATGTATTTAAACCGTATTAAAATACATAAACATAACAATAGCAACCGCCTAAAACCTAAACCAATGCCCCTCACGCTGTTACAGAAAATTGCGCAATTGACCCGGAACTAGGAAGCCGAGTCTCTCATCCATGCTTTCTTCCCCTTTATGCGCGATGAATTTCCTGCTTTACAGGCTATAGCTTTATACAAGGTGGATAATTATCAGCCTGAGGTGGTATATGGTGATGATTTTAAAGAGCTGCAGACAGAGATAAATGAGTTAATTCAGCAAATTTTAAATACCAAAGCCATTTTAAGCTCCCAGACCAAAGAGCTTGATGGTTTAAATTTACTGGTTAAAAAATCCAGCCGTGAAAAGCACTGTATTTACTTTATGGCCTACCTGCTTGATCAATCGTGTATCAGTGAAGAACAAATGGACTGTATCCGGGCTATTACTGATATATATACCAATCACCAGGAACTGA
>JANELJ010000286.1 GCA_024511395.1 Gammaproteobacteria bacterium
TGGTTCTCTGATTGCCTATTGTCATAAAAAAGACAAGCCGACAATCAGAATAGATGAGAGTGATATGAAAACTCTCTGTATTTAGGTAAATGACTGGGTTCTTATCCAGATCTCAGGTTATATTAATAAACACCTGACCCAGGTGAACGAATACCTGGCTTCTTTTGGTATTAAACCTGAAGAAGGACTGTTAAATGCCTATAAAAAAGTTCTGCAGACATCCGGAGCCATCAGTTTTGAAACTGATTTAAGCAAGCTGAACGGGTTGCAGGAAATACAGGCCTTTATGCCTAATGATCTGATCCAGTTTATCCGTCTTAAACTGTATGTGGACGGAAAGCGTATTAATGAAATCTCCATTGATATTGATAAGGATAAGCAGGCAGAAGTTGCCAATAGTGGTGAAATTAAGCTGGAAACACCGGATCAGATAAAGAAAAAGAAAGTTCTGATCATAAAGAAATACCGGCCGGTTGCCGTAGCCAACCTGAAAAACTTTAAAGGCTACCGGGTTAAAATAGCAACTGTTAAAGGCAAGCACTACAAGGGTATACTGAAAATCCGAGATGCTTATTATATTGAAGTGATAGACCGCATGCACTCAGGCAATATTACGTATCCGGTTCATATCGATGATATTAAATCAGCTCAGGTGTTTTTTTAATACCATATAAATGGCTGAGCTTAATAGTGTCAGTTCCTCTGTACTGATAATATAGGGCGGCATAATATACACCAGCTTATTAAAGGGGCGCACCCAGACCCCGGCCTCCACAAATGCCGCCTGCAGCTGCTGCATATTAACCGGCTGTTTCACTTCCACTACGCCAATAGCGCCTTTAATCCGTACATCAGCTACCGCAAAGAGTTGACGACAGGGTTCAAGCTCCTCTTTTAACTGCTGTTCAATACGCTTAATATTCACCTGCCAGTTGAAACTGAGTAAAAGCTCAATACTGGCATTGGCAACGGCACAGGACAGCGGATTGGCCATAAAGGTCGGGCCGTGCATTAAAACACCGGAACCGTCCGCACTGATCCCATCCACCACTTTTTTGCTGGTCATGGTGGCAGCCAGAGTCATATATCCTCCGGTTAAGGCTTTGCCCAGACATAATATATCAGGCACAATAGCTGCCTGCTCATACGCAAAAAGACTCCCTGTCCGGCCAAACCCCGTGGCAATTTCATCCAGAATCAAAAGTACCTGGTACCGATCACATAGTACTCTTAACTGCTGGAGATAGTCTGCACAGTAAAAATGCATGCCTCCCGCGCCCTGTACAACAGGCTCAATAATCACCGCACAGATGGCATCCTGATTTTGATTGAGCAGACTTTCCAGTTCCACAATATTAGTGGAACCATCAGCATTACATTCTGGCTGCGGGGCAAATAGATGTTGCGGAAGAATATCCCTGAACATACTGTGCATACCGTTAACAGGATCACAAACCGACATACCACCCAGAGTATCGCCATGATAACCACCCCGAACCGTAAGCAGTTTCTGTTTATTCTTAAAGCCCTGAGCATACCAGTACTGTATGGCCATTTTAATAGCTACTTCCACAGATACCGAGCCGGAGTCAGCAAAAAAAACATGCTGCAGAGGTTCCGTCGTTAAATCAACCAGCTTTTGAGCCAGTTCCACAGCCGGGCGATGGGTGAGGCCGCCAAACATAATATGCGACATAGACTTAAGCTGCAGTTCAACAGCCTCATTTAACACCGGATGATTATAACCATGAATAGCTGCCCACCAGGAGGACATACCGTCAATCAGTTCACGGCCATCGGTCAGTTTAATGCGCACCCCCTGAGCCGATGCCACAGCATAACAGGGCAGCGGTTCTGTCATACTGGTATAGGGATGCCAGATATGTTCCCGGTCATAAGCCAGAAGCGAATCGGTATTACTAAGAGGTGTATTGTTTTGCAACGGCATTTTAATGGCCACGGCGTTAACCGCCCTGTTAATCAGGCATTAAATAATTCAGCCAGTTTTTCACCCGGCTGTTCGGCACGCATAAAGGACTCACCCACCAGAAATGCATTAACCTTGTGCTGACGCATCAGAGCCACATCTTCAGGTAGGTGGATAGCGCTTTCAGTAACCACAATCCGATCTTCCGGGATCATATCCAGCAGTTCTATTGTAGTATTAAGCGTGGTTTCAAAGGTTCTTAAATTGCGGTTGTTAATACCCATTAAACGGGTGGACAGTTTCAGCGCTCGTTCCAGTTCCTGTTGATCATGCACTTCCACTAGTACATCCAGCCCCAGTTCATGAGCTAGGGATGAAAACTCACTGAGCTGAGTGTCACTGAGACAGGCCACAATCAGCAAAATAGCATCAGCACCAATCAGGCGAGCTTCATATATCTGGTAAGGATCAATCACAAAATCCTTGCGCAGAACTGGCAGGCTGCAGGCATTGCGGGCTTCCTGCAAATAAGCATCACTGCCCTGAAAAAAATCAATATCGGTCAGCACCGAAAGACAGGCGGCACCGCCCTTTTCATAGGACTGAGCAATTTCTGCCGGGACAAAGTTTTCCCGGATCAGTCCCTTGCTGGGTGAGGCTTTTTTTATTTCTGCAATAACTGCAGGTTTTCCAGTGTTAATTTTATTTTCTATGGCAGTTACAAAACCCCGGGTATCGGCCATATCCTGTATGGCTGAAATAATACTGTCCAGAGGACGTCTAGTACATAGGGCATCCACTTCTTCGTGTTTGCGTTTTAGAATTTTAACCAGGATGTCGGGGGTTTTTGGGGTTGTCATTTTTTTGGGTTCAGGTGTTAGGTTTTAGCGTTTAGCGTTTAGCGTTTAGCGTTTAGC
>JANELJ010000287.1 GCA_024511395.1 Gammaproteobacteria bacterium
TGGTTATTATTAACGACGGCCTGCAGTTAAAAGGTGAGCAGATGAGCTCCGATGTACTACGCTTTTCAGTAAATACCGTATTCGGCATTTTTGGACTGATTGATATGTCCACCCCGATGGGAATGCCCAAACATGAGGAAAGTTTTGCAGATACCCTGGGTTACTGGGGAGTAGGCTCCGGCCCTTATATTGTGCTGCCGATCTTCGGTCCAAGCAGTGTACGTGATGTGCCATCACTGGTGGTCGATTATTTTACCAATCCTATAAGCCTGGTCAGCCCTACATCGGCAACCGTGGCGCTAAGTTCTATCAATGCAGTAGATACCCGTTCAGAGCTGCTTAAAACTACAGACTTAAGAGATCAACTGGCACTGGATCCCTATATCTTTACCCGTGAATCCTACTACCAGTGGCGTCAGAACCGGATTTATGACGGCGATCCACCCAAGATTATTATTGAATACTTTGAAGAATAGTCAAAACACAGAAATTAGGGAACTCAGCTTAATAAGCTGTTAAAATAAAACCCCGCCACTGGTATTTTAAAATACCAGTGGCGGGGTTTTTTATTGGATAGTCACTTAAAATATTGCAGCAACACAGACAGGAAAAAACATGTTACTGAGTATCGCCGCAGTTCTGGCCGGCTTTCTACTGTTGATATGGAGCGCTGACCGCTTTGTTATCGGTGCTTCGTGTATTGCAGTTAACTTTGGAGTATCACCTCTAATTATTGGTCTGACCATTGTCGGTTTCGGTACCTCTGCACCGGAAATGATTACTTCTGGAGTCGCCGCTTATGAAGACACCCCTAATCTTGCCATCGGTAATGCCCTTGGCTCCAATATTACCAATATCGCCCTGGTTCTGGGTACCACTGCACTGGTCACCCCCCTGCTGGTCGATTCAAAAATTCTTAAACGCGAATATCCGATTATGTTTGCCATTATGCTTATCGTCTGGGCTTTATTAGCGGACGGAGAACTCAGCCGAGTGGATGGCACCCTGTTAATTCTGGGCATGTTTGCACTGATGATCTTTATTACTTTAATTGGCCTGCGGGAAAAGCATCGGGCTGAAAGTGCCGGTAATGCCGATCCCCTAGAAGAGGAGTTTTCTGAAGAAATTCCCAAAGACATGAGTACCGCTATGGCCAGTTTCTGGCTGATCGCTGGCATGCTGATCCTGTTACTCAGTTCCCGCCTGCTGGTCTGGGGTGCAGTTAATATCGCCCATAAATTTCATGTCAGTGAACTGGTTATCGGTCTGACCATTGTCGCTATCGGTACCAGTTTACCGGAACTGGCGGCTTCCATTGCCAGTGCTCTGAAAAATGAACATGATATTGCAGTGGGTAATATTATTGGTTCCAATACGTTTAATTTACTCGGCGTTCTGGGTATTCCCGGAATTATCAGCGGTGCTGTGCTGGAACCCAGTGTGCTGGGACGTGATTATCTAGTGATGATTTTTCTTAGTGTTTTATTGTTTCTCTTTGCCTATGGTTTTAAGGGTAAAGGCAGAATTAATCGCCTAGAAGCTGGTATTTTATTATTGTGTTATATAGGCTATATATTTGTTATTTATCAGCAAAGCATACCGCAAATAATCACAGGCTGATCACTGAGCAACATAGATAAGTAAGGAAAATACGGAATCATTATGCAGGATATTTTTGCCAAAGCTAAAATCATTAAGCTGCTGATCTGTGATGTGGACGGCGTTATGACAGACGGCGGTCTTTTTTTTGGTGATAACGGCCTGGAATACAAGGCCTTTCATTCCAGAGACGGGCTAGGTATTAAGATGCTCCAGCACTCCGGTATTCCTCTGGCGGTTATTACAGCCCGCACCTCAGATGTGGTCAAACATCGCATGAAAAACCTGAATATTGATCTGGTTTTTCAGGGGCAATTAAGTAAAGTACAGGCTTTTAAAGACCTATGCACTCAGCTGTCCTTAACTCCGGAACAAGTTGCCTATGTTGGGGATGATCTGGTGGATATTCCGGTTATGAAACAGGTTGGACTGGCTATTGCAGTTGCCGATGCCCATAAACGGGTCAAAGCCATGGCTCACTGGACAACGGAACATATTGGCGGTCATGGTGCAGTAAGAGATGTCTGCGAACTACTGATGGAAGCTCAGGGTACACTCGAAGAACAATTTTCAGTCTACCTTTAAACCTTTTACCTTCCGGATTAACTGAATATGGATAAAAAACTCCTGCTTCTGCTGCTGACCATTCCATTGTTATCCATTATACTGACCTGGCCCATTTTAAATTCCAGCACCAGACAGGGCTCCAAAATTGTATTTCCGGAACAGGGCAATAAAACTAAAGTTGCAGATTCCTTTTTTAACCATACTACGATTATAAATTTTGGTGAAGATGGTCTGCCTAAAAGCAAGGTAATAGGTAAAAAGCTGTTTCACTATCCCGGCAATGAAGATTCAGAAATAGTCTCTCCGGTTATTACTTTTTTTCGAGCCACCGGTTCTCCAGTACTGGTGACCACAGACAGGGGCTGGATTAATAAAGATGGAACCCGGATATTATTAAAAGGTCATACGAATATTGAGCGTAAGAAAAGCGCCCAGAATCATTATTCCAGACTGGAAACACCTGAATTAACGGTATGGCCGGAAAAAGAATACGCTGAAACGGATAAGTCCGTTAAAATCACTTCGAAAAGCACCGTTGCCACCGGTGTCGGGATGAAGGCCTATCTGGATAAGGAGCATTATTATTTATTGGATAATGTTAAGGCTCGGCATATGCCGGTGAAGGAGTAGCGTTCAGCGTTCAGCGTTCAGCGTTCAGCGTTCAGCGTTCAG
>JANELJ010000288.1 GCA_024511395.1 Gammaproteobacteria bacterium
ACTTTTTTTAACCGTCGGCGTACAGGACGGCTCAGTTCCGTTATAATATTATTCATACTTAAGCTTTATTTGATCAGGTTATTTTGGTTAATTTCTTTGTTCGATAAACAAAGCTTAAGTTTCATTTATATGGACACCATTTCGGAACAGTTATTTAGTAAGGCATTCTGATCTTTTTCTGATAAAGAAGAATTCTTCAATTCTTTTTTAAAATTTTCAATGTTGTGTTTCTTATCTAAAATGTTATGGTAATCCCACATTTATAAAGCAATTCATAAATAGAGGTTTTGCATAAGTCTTATTCACATATCCATAGGTCTGCCTGTTGGTGAGACCTTCAGCTTTATCTCACTGACAGTCCTGGCCTGTGGGTATGTGGATAAGACGGTTTAAATTGTTTTCTAACCGGCTAAAACCAATTTTTGCCTGGGTGGTACTCCACCGATAGCCGTATGGGGTCGTTCATTATTATAACTCCATTTCCAGCATGTTGCTGTTTCCTGTGCATGCTCTATAGAATTAAATAAAAACTGATTTAACCATTCATGGCGTACCGTTCGATTAAACCGCTCTACATAAGCATTTTGTTGTGGATTACCCGGCTGGATATATTAATGCTGGATGCCAGTACAGTACAGGTATGCTGGAAGAGAAGACCCATCAGTGCAATTAATAAGAAAATGCTTATTTTCTGCGGTTTCGGTGGATTAAATGCTGATATTTTCATAGTTATCGTTTAAAATGTTATATTAGTTTTTACATTTAGTGAGCATTTTAAGTAAGTCTGGTACCTAAGCCCTGATAACAGGCTCCCTAGTAACTAGGCAATTGTGATGCTCTCTCTATCTTGTTTATTTTGTGAGGATTTGTCATGGCAAAATCTTTAATTGCACCATCTATTTTATCGGCTGATTTCGCACGTTTAGGCGAAGAGTGTGTCAATGTCCTGGACAGCGGCGCCGATGTTATTCACTTTGATGTCATGGACAATCATTATGTACCGGTTCTGACCATTGGTCCCCTAGTCTGTGAAGCCCTGAGAAACTACGGTATTAAGCAGGATATCGATGTACATCTGATGATTAAGCCTGTGGACGGTATTATTCCGGAGTTTGCCAAGGCTGGTGCTAGCTATATCACGTTCCATCCAGAAGCTTCTGAACATGTTGACCGCAGCCTGTCCCTGATTCGTGAGAATGGCTGTAAGTCTGGTCTGGTGTTTAATCCTGCCACACCTTTAAGTCTGCTAAAACACGTTATGGACAAAGTGGATGTTATCCTGCTGATGTCAGTTAATCCAGGTTTTGGCGGTCAGAGCTTTATCCCTGAAACTCTGAACAAGTTACGCGAAGCCCGTAAAATGATTGATGACAGCGGCTATGACATTCGTCTGGAAATTGACGGTGGTGTTAAGGTTAATAATATTGCTGAAATTGCTGAAGCCGGTGCCGATATGTTTGTTGCCGGTTCTGCTATTTTTAATACCGAAGACTATAAGGCCACTATCGATCAGATGCGTGCTGAATTAGCCAAAGTCGGCAAATAACAGCGAGTCGTTTCAGATGATTAGAAAACCGAAAATGGTCCTTATTGATGTCGATGGGACCTTGGTGGACAGTGTACCGGATCTGGCCTATTGCGTCGATGAAATGCTTAAGCAACTGGGTATGACACCTTATGGCGAAGGTGAAGTACGCCACTGGGTGGGTAACGGCGTAGAGTGTCTGGTTCGGCGTGCCCTGATTGGTCAGCTTGAGGGTGAACCCGATGAAGAGCTGTTCAATAAAGGTTATCCCATTTTTATGGAGCTGTATAAAGAAAATACCTCCAAACGCAGCTGTCTGTATCCCGGTGTTAAAGAGAGTGTTGAATACCTTAAAGCATCCGGCTACAAGTTGGGCTGTGTGACCAATAAATCTGCAGAATTTACCCATCCCTTATTAAAGGATCTGGGTTTATTTGATTACTTTGAGTCAGTGGTCAGTGGTGATACCTTGGAAAAGAAAAAGCCGGATCCCATGCCTTTACTTTATTCAGCAGAAAAACTGGGCGTGGCTCCGGAAGATTCACTAATGCTGGGCGATTCCATCTCTGATGTTAAAGCTGCCCGTGCTGCTGGTTTTCAGATCATCTGTATGAGTTACGGCTATAACCACGGTGTGGATATCCGTGAGGCTAATCCTGATGCGGTGATTGACTCTATGGTGGAATTAAAAGAGCTGTTATAAAAATAATTTAATATACCGTAGAGTGACTGACTGCAGAGGCTATATTTACGGGGTTTTGAAAACATGGATGTTTTCACAATCACCAGGATAAGAACTTTTTACAAAACAAGTTTTGAAAAGTTCTAAACCGATACATGGATGTACTTGAGCGCCCCGGAAATATAGCCTCTGTAGGCAGTTACGGTAAGATAGACTGAATCATTATAAATAACTGTTATAACTTTCTCATAGGTATGATCTTTAGGAGTTGAAATGAAGCCAATTTGATGATCAAATAGTTGTTATTCAGGCAATTATTCATCAACAAAAAGGGTTCAAATGAAAAGAACCACATTATCAAAAAAACTAAAAGTCGTATTGAGTGAAAAGAAACTTAATAAACCGGGCAAAAACATAGGTTTTTCCCAACGATTAAGACAGATAACCCCTTTTCAGCTTATAGTGAGTATGATTACGGCTATGGGTGATAAAGAGACAAAGCATTTTTCGGAAATTCATCGTTACTTTAACCAGTTAACGAATAAAAATGTCCGTTATAAGCCCTTTCATAATCAATTAGCAAAACCTGAATTTGCGCAATTGATGAGAGATGTTGCAGAT
>JANELJ010000289.1 GCA_024511395.1 Gammaproteobacteria bacterium
AAAGCTCCTGAACAAAGCCAGAGAAAACCTGGTTAAACTGTCCAAAGAACACGGTATTATTCAGGTTGAACTATTTAGAGTGAGTGGTTGTAGGTACTGTATTTACAGGATTTTGAAAACATGGATGTTTTCAAAATCACCAGGATAAGAACTTTTTACAAAAACAAGTTTTGAAAAGTTCTAAAGCTATACATGGATGTACTTGAGCGCCCATGGAAATACAGCACCTGCAGCCACTCACGGTCAGATACACTGAATAATTACAATAAAACTTAAATGTAAAAAAATATCAGGAAAATTAATTAATACATGTTTGTTGCGCAAAGTTCGCCTTTTTTAAAACCTGAGCTGTCGGTGTCTAAAATGATGCTGGTGGTTTTGCTGGCTTTGATACCTGGAATTATTACTTCTGTCTGGGTGTTTGGTTTTGGGGTGCTGGTTAATATTGTGCTGGCGATAACGTTTTCTCTGCTGTTTGAAGCGGTTATGCTGTATTTACGTAAGCGGCCGATTAAGGTTTATCTAAGAGATAATAGTGCAATTTTAACTGCGGTCTTGCTGGCTCTGGCTCTGCCGCCACTGGCGCCGTGGTGGCTGACTCTGGTGGGGAGTTTTTTTGCTATTGTTATTGCCAAACAGCTTTATGGCGGTCTGGGTTATAACCCGTTTAATCCGGCTATGGCGGCGTATGCTATTCTGCTGGTTTCCTTTCCTGCAGAAATGACTACCCTCTGGACAGCGCCTGTTATGCTGGGCGGGCATGAGTCTTTAAGTTTATTGCAGACTTTAAATTACCAGTTGTTTAATCAACTGCCCGATACACTGACACTGGATGCAGTCAGTTATGCTACACCCTTGGGTGTGGTACGCACTTCCGTGATTAATGGCCTGGCCTCCAT
Source organism: Gammaproteobacteria bacterium (assembly GCA_024511395.1). Classification (GTDB taxonomy): domain Bacteria; phylum Pseudomonadota; class Gammaproteobacteria; order GRL18; family GRL18; genus JANELJ01. The sequence goes on from JANELJ010000289.1 coordinate 900, forward strand.
TTCCGAAATTAAATCTACCGGTCATACCTTCGGTATGCTTGGCGGCATCGGTACTGAATGGGTGAGCCTGGCCTTTCTTGCCGGCGGTCTGTTTCTGCTGAAAAAAGGCGTCATCCAGTGGTACATTCCAGTTTCCATGCTGGCGACTATGGGCTTTGTCTCCCTGCTGTTCGGCAGCTTTGAACTGGACAGTAACCCCAGCCCTCTGTTTCACCTGTTTTCCGGCGCTACCATGCTGGGGGCGTTTTTTATTGCCACCGATCCGGTTACTGCAGCAACGACACCCAAAGGGCAGATTATTTATGGTGCCGGTATTGGCCTGCTTATCTATATTATCCGCACCTGGGGCGGCTATCCCGATGCCATTGCTTTTTCTGTATTAATTATGAACATGTGCGTCCCCCTGCTGGATTATTACACTCAGCCCAGGGTATATGGTCATAATATAGATAAGGAGCAGCAATGAGCGGTACAAAAGCAATTGATAAAAGCTCACTGCTGCATAATATGATCATCAGTGCTGCCCTGCTAGCCGGTTTTGGCGGGCTGGGTACTGCTCTGGTTGTGAGTACCTTTGAACTGACCAAAGAGCAGATTGAAGCCAGTGAAAAAGCCAACTTGTTAAAAAATCTGAACAATATTCTTCCAGCAGAAAGTTATAATAATGATTTACTGGCCAGCCGTTTAACGGTACCGGCTGATTCATTACTGGGCTATGATAAGCCGGTGACGGTTTACCAGGCCTGGAAAGACAAAACACCGGTAGCCGTTGCGTATCCTATTGTGGCTCATGACGGTTATAATGGTGATATTAACCTGTTAATTACGATCAATGTTTCCGGTCAGATATCCGGTGTCAGGGTGATTTCCCATAAGGAAACCCCCGGTCTGGGAGATAAAATTGATATTAACAAAAACCCGTGGATATTAAGTTTTAACGGCAAATCCATTAACAACCCTAAACAGAAATTGTGGCGGGTTAAAAAAGACGGCGGAGTTTTTGATCAGTTTACTGGCGCCACCATTACCCCAAGAGCGGTAGTCAAAGCCGTTTACCGGGCACTGGATTATTATAATGCCAACAAACAATGGCTGTTTCTGGATCAGAAAAGTTTTGATCAGAAATATCATGCCGCCATGCGTGGAGAATAGGTAAAACCATGTCTGAAACTCTCTCTGAAACAACCGCACCATCTGATATTAATGAGGATAAAAAGCCAGGCTCTTCTTTAGCTGAAGGCTCTTTTCCAGCTAAAGGCTCCTTCCTAGCAGAATATACTCCCATTGCTAAAGACGGCTTGTGGAGCAATAATGCGGTACTGGTGCAGATGCTGGGCCTGTGCCCACTGCTGGCAGTCTCCAATAGTGTCATAAATGCCCTGGGACTGGGACTGGCTACCATTGCCGTACTGATCTTATCTAATATGTCCATATCCCTGATCCGCAATATCGTCCGTCCTGAAATCCACCTGCCGGTGTTTGTCATTATTATTGCCTCTGTGGTTACGGCCATTGAACTGGTGATACACGCCTGGTTTCACGAGTTATACCTGATCCTGGGTATTTTTATTCCCCTGATTGTCACCAACTGTTCGATTATTGCCCGTGCCGAGGCCTTTGCTTCTAAAAACACCTTAGGTAAGGCAGCATTTGACGGTCTGATGATGGGACTCGGTTTTACCTTGGTACTGGTGGTACTGGGCGCTATGCGTGAAGTGATTGGTCTGGGTACTTTACTGTCCAATGCCCATATTATGTTTGGTGAGGGTATGCAGTGGCTGACTATTGAAGTTATTCCTGATTACAAGGGGTTTCTGCTGGCTATTTTGCCGCCTGGGGCTTTTATGGGGCTGGCGTTTTTGCTGGCTTTGAAGAATTATTTTTCGTTGAAAAAGAAGGCGTAAGTGTTAAGTGTTAAGTGTTAAG
>JANELJ010000290.1 GCA_024511395.1 Gammaproteobacteria bacterium
TTTTTAGAAGACAGATTTTTACAGACAGTCTTTGTACTAAGCAGGATTTAATTCTTTATGACTCAAAAAGTTGTAACGGTTGCTGTTACAGGTGCCTCTGGTGCTCCTTATTTTATTCAATTATTAAAAAGTCTTTTTTCTGCACAGGTTAAAGTCAATCTACTGTTTTCTTCTGCGGCTCGAATTGTTGCTGCAACTGAACTTGAGCTGGAACTACCTTCTGATAAACAGGCACTTAAGCCTTTTCTGCTTAAATACCTAGAAACATCTGACTCCGATTTACTGGAAATTTATGGTAAGGAAGAATGGACTGCACCGGTCGCCAGTGGCTCTAATCCTGCCCGGACTATGATTATCTGCCCCTGTTCCATGGGTACTCTTTCGGCTATTGCTCATGGCGCCAGTAATAATTTAATTGAACGTGCGGCTGATGTGATATTGAAGGAACGCAAGCAGCTTATCTTATTAACCCGTGAAATGCCCTATTCTTCAATCCACCTTGAAAATATGCTTAAATTAAGCCAGATGGGGGTAACCATTATACCCGCTTCACCGGGATTTTATCATCAGCCTCGTTCTATTGATGATCTGGTGAATTTTGTAGTAGCCAGAATACTCGATCATATTGGTGTAAAACACAACTTGGTATCACGTTGGGGTTAGGTTTTAACTGAAAATTTAAAATATGGACAGATAGCTATGACTAATGCAGCGAACAACGAAACAGATTCAGCATTAATTATTAAGCGCCTGTCTATATTTCCCTTAAAAACAGTTCTGTTTCCAGAAGGGCCGCTTTCCTTAAAAATATTTGAACCCCGTTATCTCGATATGCTCACAGAGTGTGAGAAGAACGGTACCGGTTTTGGGGTCTGTCTGATCAGGGATGGTAATGAAACCGGTAAAGCTGCGGATATTTATTTAACAGGCACCTTGGCACAGGTTACTTTCTGGGAAAACCGCAAGGATGGTTTACTGGGAGTATCCGTTAAGGGCGAACGCAAGTTTTATATTCTGGATAAAACGATAGAAAAAAACGAACTGACGGTTGCTGAAATTAAGCTTGTGGAACTTGAACCGGTTCAGGCTGTACCGGAACAGTTTTTGCCCATGGTGACTGTTCTGGAAAAAATAATGCAAAGCCTGAAACACCCTTATATTACCCTGGAAAAAAAATACAATAATGCCTGCTGGGTGGGTTCGCGTCTGGGGGAATTATTACCCCTGTCTCTGGAGAAAAAACAGCAATTACTGGAAATGAACGAAGCCAATGCCCGCCTGGCCATGCTTTATGAAGAAATGCTTACCATGGGTATTTTATCTGAGTAAGTCCCAGGGCCAGTAGTGTTATTAATACCAGTCCAGTATAAGCCCAGTCTTTTCTATGATGTTTTGAGCGTTTGATCATAAAGCTAATAACAATTAGTCCGGTCAGAATGGTTAATAAACTGCCCACCTGAATTTCTAGGTACTGATCCAGGCGTTTATACAGATCGCCTATAAGATAACCGGGTAGTATATAAGCGGGGGCCCATACTAGGGCAGAAAGTACATTAACCACAAAAAACAGTTTTTCGGACATACCCAGACTGCCGGCTATAGTAGGAATAACTGCACGGATCGGCCCGACAAACCGTCCCAGTACCACGCTGTAACTTCCATACCGGTGAAAAAATTCTTCGCCTTTGAGAAAAGCCTCTTTATGACGGGCATAGAGTCTGGAATGATGTAAAGGCTCCTTAAAATATACCCCAATCCAGAAACTGATATTATCGCCGATAACGGCCCCGAGGAAGGCCCAGAACAGGGTAGGCCAGAGTTCCAGTGTGCCGGAGGCAATTAAACCGCCAATGGCCAGCAGAGCCGTAGAACCGGGAAAGAAAAAACCAATCAATAACAGAGTTTCCAGAAAGGCGATGCCAAAAATCAGCAGATAGGTGTACTCGTTCTGCTTAATAAGTTGTGCAAAATCCAGAGAATATAAATAATCCATAGCGGTTTACTTCTTAATACCAATACCCCGGTGTAATAACCACAGACTGATGATGCCGAGCAATAGAATAAAGCCCAGAATGATCAGAATAGCAGTACTGAGACTGGCATCAGAAACCCCCAGCATACCCATTCGAAAACCGTTAACCATGTAGAGCACAGGATTAAACAGAGAGACATTTTGCCAGAAAGAGGGCAGCATATCGATGGAGTAAAATACACCGCCAAGATAAGTCAAAGGGGTTAGTACAAAAGTAGGAACAATACTGATGTCATCAAAACTATTTGCAAAGATGGCGTTTATCAGCCCTGCCAGGGAGAACAGCACCGCCGTTAAGATGGCAATGGCTATGGTAATCACATAGTTGTCCACCGTAATAGTAGTAAAAAACAGGGAAACCAGAGTGACTACCAGTCCAACGACCATACCCCGGGCCACTCCGCCAGACACATAGCCAGCAATAATGGTTAAGTTGGATACCGGAGATACCAGCAGTTCCTCAATATGATGATGAAACTTGGTACCGTAAAATGACGAAACTACATTGGCATAGGAGTTGGTAATAATCGACATAATGATAAGACCGGGGACGATGTAATCCATATAGGAGTAATTATCAATATCGCCCAGCTGTGAACCAATCAGACGGCCAAAAATAATAAAATATAAAGTAGTGGTAATGGCTGGAGGAACAATAGTCTGTAGCCATATCCTGGAAAAGCGTAAAATTTCCTTAATGACTATGGTGTTATAAGCTGTCAGGTTAGCTTTGAAGTACATGATTCGACTGAACCGTTGGCTGGTTATTATTAACGAGG
>JANELJ010000064.1 GCA_024511395.1 Gammaproteobacteria bacterium
GCGCCTCTGAACAACACACCATGAGGCATTACCACACCCATCATGCCTTCGGCATTGAGGCTGGCAATCATATGCTGGACAAAGGCTAAATCACCCGCATCTTTGGGTGGTGTGCCATAAGTGAATCGGCCATAAGGATCATGTTCGGCTTCTTCCTTACCCCATTTTTTCATACTAAAGGGCGGATTGGCAATAACCCGGTCAAAGGTCATTAACTCACCCTGACGGGTATGCTGTGGATCACGCAGGGTATCCCCTTTGCGAATATCTGCATTAAATACTCCATGCAGAAACATATTCATTTTACAGATAGCCCAGGTATTCAGATTCATTTCCTGCCCGTATAAGGACAGATTGGCCGGGTTCTCACCATGACTGACCAGGTAATTTCGGGTCTGAATCAACATACCGCCCGAACCCACTGTAGGATCATATATCCGCTGACCGGCATATGGTTTAAGCAGTGCGACCAGGGTTTGCACCACTTCTGAGGGAGTATAAAATTCACCGCCTTTTTTACCGGCACTGTCGGCAAACATTTTAATCAGGTATTCATAAGCCGTACCTAATAAGTCAGGTTTCTCAAAGTCACTATTACGCAGGCGATACTTACTGAAATGGGACAGTAAATCCCGCAGCCTGGCATCAGTCAGCTTATTTTTGATATTGAAATCAATAGTAACCAGCACACCGTCCAGACTGGAGTTATGCTCTTCAATAGCTTCAGTGGCTTTATTCAGCTGCGCCCCGATGTCATACTTTAAGTCTTTTAAATGTCCCCAACGGGCTTGTTCCGGGATATAAAAGGTGGTGTCGTACTCGTCTTCATCCTGTGCCAGTGCTGTGGCCTGGGCTTTGGTTTTGTCCTTGTCCAGGTAATACTGGATCACTTTTTCCTGTTCTTCTTCAAAAGCATCTGACAGACGCTTGAGGAACATCATGCCGAAAATATAATCCTTGAATTCCGAGACATCCATATTGCCACGGAGGATATCGGCGGTTTCCCAGAGGAAGGATTCAAGTTGTTGCAGGGTAATGGGTTGTGACATATTTATTCTTTGTTGTTTTATTAACCGTTTAGTCTGCCAGAAGTAAGGCTCGTTTGCCAGAAGGTTAATTTATTTCCAGCATGTATATTAATGACCATTTCTATTAAACCAGTGCAGCTTTTGTCTGGTGTGAGTTTGAGGGCTTTAAAGGGAAAAAAAGACCACGTTTATTACTATCAACAGATATGCAGTTAAGTGGTCTGGATATTAGTGTCGCTTATGAAAAGCGCTGGTCGATTGAGCCCTTGTTCAATCAGTTAAAAAATGACTGGGGTATGAAACAGACCTGGCAGAAAACCCGGAAGGTGTTACATCGATGGGTACATATTATTGCTCTGGGGTATATTATACCTCAATTGCGGGCTATTAAATGTCCGGATTCGGTATTGCGCTTAATTGATAATATGCCCTGGCGAAAGAATACACCCATTACTGCCGGAAGAATACGAATGGGACTGATAAGGTATTTTTCGCAGGTTAGAGTCAGGGACTGGTGGGATGGTAAGTCCCAAAAATTCCAGCCGCCGGATACGGATATTTTAAGGCGATTTGAAGATTTGTTATAAAAACAATTTCAAAACAGCTGGTTATAAACAAATTGTTAAAGAACGTATGAGCGAAACAGGATTCTCAAGGGTGAGCAGTCGCTCTAAACTTTAGCTCTTTTAATTCCTCCGCTGAAAACCCTCTTTGAAAGGTACCGGATTTTGTCCGGATACCATCATCATAAGGTTCAGCAATTTGATAAAGCTGTTTCATAGCGGATTCACGTTTAGAACGGACTGAGATAAAGGCCGTTCCAGTAATTTTCACCAGTTCAGCTATCATTTGCAGAGTCATTAAACGCTGGGTTTTAGGTAAAACATTCAGCACATAAGTGCAAAATACAAAGTCATAAGTACTTTTTTGCAATATTTGGGGGTAATTGGCGTGAACAAAATCAAATTCACTACAAGGTTGGCCTGTCACCTCTGAAATGGTTTTAGAATCCAGATCAGCCTTGCCTTTATCCAAATGTAATGCCAAACCTGCAGACAGTAAGTTATGTTTAATAACAAACTTTAATGGTGCAGATGCAGTACGTCTGACTATGGCTGTTTTACCGGCAATACGAAACGGTTCATTCAAGGCAGAACGGGCACCAGACTTGAGATCACGGCTGATTTGTTTAATATCCGTGTAATTACTCAATGCCCGGGGATCCAGACTGTCTAATAACGCTCTTTCAATTAAATTCTTCATAATTAACTCCAGTTTTAGTCCTAATAAAAAAGGAGCCCGTTCCCTGATGGGAAAAAGCTCCCATCAGGGTTAAAGTTAAGATTCAATCAGATTGCTGATAAATCGCTATAGTAAAATCCCCAGATCCTGTAAGAAAGCAAATTATTTACTTCTTCCTCACAAAACCCCAGGTTTGAAAAAAAATCAGTAACAAACTGATCCGATTGACAGATATCCACATAATCCACAAAAAACAGCTTAATACCTGGTGCAACATAGGCATCAAACTGTTCTTTTACTTTACGGACTTGCTCTGGATGCAACCTGAAAAAGATGACCTCTGCGGTATCCATTATAGACCTCCAGGGGTAAAATCAAAGGCCCGGATCACTGGCACAAACTTATCGGTGGCCGTTCAGATCTCAGATACTGTACCATCATCAGAAGTCACTACCCCATTGATATGACCCGCTGCCAGCATTAATGCCATGTGCCAGTCACTCAGTTGACGCTTTTTCACACGCATATTGCGAAAAAAACCATCAAAATGCTCCCACAAAACACCCTGCTCTGCAATTTCATCGGCCAACTGCCTGGGATCCATTTTGACGTATTCAAACGTCAGTTTCTGATCCCGTGCAAGCGGCACAACATACTTTTGCTGTGCCTGCACTTCAAAGTCAGGTAAAGTGGATGGGATCATATCACCCAGCCCTACAGACATTAGATACTGCTGCATCTTCTTTCTGTGTTCGGGTAGATTTTGATCACCATGACAGCGTACACCCATGATCACGATCTGTTTAAAATCATCCACAGTCGCCTTAAACACACGAATATGCGTATAATGCCGGGCTATCCAGGAGGATAACTGTTTATCCAGAACATAAAACGGGATAATAGTGATCCCAATACCACCAAATTATAATAACTGGATGGTTTTCTGGTAAAACAGTTTTTCCAGACGGGCACAACCCTGTTTCTGATCACTGTAATTGACCTGATCGGAAACCAGATCACCATAGGGCGGATTAAAAAACATCAGTGAATACTGCCGACGACCCAACAGGCAATCGTTAATATCACCATGGATCACATGACCCAGTAGTTTTTTTGAATGCCAGGCACGTTCCTCATCAATTTCCACACCATAGGTCTGATACTGCAAGGTATCAGAGGCCAGGTAGTGAGCCACTTCTGCCAGAGCAGTGCCTTCTCCACAACAGGGATCCAGTAAACGGACATTGCCATGTTCAGGGGCTTTTAATTGATACAGGATACCGGCAATGGTTCCCTCATCCGTAGGAAAATACCCTTTTTTAATAAAATTTCTGGCCAGTCGCTGAAACATTAACGCCATAATTTATCTCCTTAAAAAAACTGGGATCGTATGTGTGATCCCCTGATTTTAATTAACTTACTTGACCCAGAGCTAACGTTTAGCATCAAACGCATAGCCCAGTTCACGCAATTTATCCCTTTGTTGGCGTACCAGCTGACGATCCACTGTCAGATCCAGCTTGACCTCATCTCCAGGACAGTTTTTTACCTGCACACTTCCAAACAAAGCCTGATCAACTGTCTTTTCAGCTGATATCGCCTGTTGTTTTGTATCTGACTTACCCGAATGTTCAGGTTTATCAGACTCAACCGGTTTGTCTGTTGGTGTTTTCTGAGGCTGTTGAGCTTCATCAATCAGCAACGGATCCGGTTCAAGTGCTGCGGGTACTGCCTTTTCCTGTGAATCAAAAATATTTACTGATCCAAGAATGGTCCGGATCTCCACCCGAACCGCTCCGCCCTAGGTATAAGAACTGGGGAATATTTTTGAAATCAAAAATTCCCCCTGATACTCCCCTTCTGAATACTGCTCCAGCATGGGATCTTTAACACTAAATTCGCCGATATTCGTCAGCAAACTACCTACTGAAAAATCACCGCTACGACCATGGATTACCCGGGTCTTTAAGGTGTCTTCTAATTTAACCATTTTTTCATCTCCTATAATGATCATTAAAAATCAGGGAGACATTGACCCCAATGGGATCCTTGTCTCCCATTGGGAACCGCTTTAGTGAGCGGTTAAAAACATAGCTGTCTCAATTACTTGAGCGTTTGGCATTGCAAGCTACAGACACAAACTTAAAGGGCGTTACTAAAGCAGTAGTAACCACTGTTAAAGTCCATCACATCACAGGTATGAGTTTTTTAACCGCTCTGCTTTAATGTAAAACAGTTAAAAAACTCCCCCTTTTCAGGGGAAGCCGAAGATGTCGGGTTTTTAGGCAACCCGAAGCCTGTGAACTAAACCTGACCGATGAACAGCAGTTGCTGGTCTGTAAAAGGACAACAAACCAGAAGAATTATCTGACCGGTGCTCTAAATACAAAAACAGGTCGTGTTGTCTGGGTAGAATGGGAAAGTAAAAATTCATTCCTGTTTTTACGCCTGATGGCTGAATTAAGAAAAAGATACAGACAAGCTAAAACCATCTGATTGATAGCGGATAAGTATGTTATACATAAAAGTCAGATAACGAAAACATTTCTGTCCCATAACAAAAAATTTGAACTGTTCTTTCAGCCAGCCTATCATCCCTGGGTGAACAGAATTGAGTTATTATGGAAGCAGTTACATGATACTGTAACCAGAAATCATCGGCATTCAACAATGAAAAGTCTGATGGAAGATGTTAGTAAATTTATGAATAATGTATCACCCTTTCCTGGCTCTGAAATTCAACAGAAAAGGTTATAGGGGTGGACACCTTTTAGGATCAGCTATTTAGGTGAAGTGACCACCACCTTTGCCAGTGTCAGTGATCCCGGTAAGGTCATTGCCATGATTGCCATACTGCTGGGCAGACTGGAAGTCTTTACAGTTCTGGTATTGCTGACGCAGGAGTTATGGAAACTGTAGATTTCACCCTCATCCTAACCTTCTCCCAGAGGGAGAAGGTTAGGATGAGAGCAGTTAAACTGACGGATTATTAGTACGTAAGTACTTACTTGCTTTAATCATATTACTTAACGCCGGCCTGACCTCGTACCACTGACGGGTTTTAAGTCCGCAGTCAGGATTGACCCAGAGGCGTTCTACCGGTATCCTGATACTGGCTTTAAGCAGCAGATCCACCATAGCATCCACATCCGGTATATTGGGTGAGTGGATATCATAAACCCCCGGACCAATCTCATTGGGATACTGAAACTCATCAAACACATCCAGTAATTCCATATCTGAGCGGGAGGTTTCAATAGTGATCACATCAGCATCCATCCCGGCTATGGCTTCAATAATGTCATTAAATTCTGAATAGCACATATGGGTATGGATCTGCGTTCCATCTTTAACCCCGTTAGCCGCGATGCGAAATGCCCTGATGGCCCAGTCCAGATAATCCTGCCACTGCGAACGGCGTAAAGGCAAACCTTCGCGAAGAGCAGCTTCATCTATCTGGATAATACCGATACCAGCCTGTTCCAAATCCAGCACCTCATCACGGATGGCCAGAGCAATCTGATAAGCGGTTTGCAAACGGGGTTGATCATCCCGCACAAACGACCAGTTCAGGATAGTAACCGGCCCGGTTAACATACCTTTTACAGGCTTATCGGTTAATGACTGGGCATATTGAATCCATGCTACGGTCATAGGCCGCTCTCTGGAAATATCTCCATATAAGATGGGCGGTTTTACACAACGGGAACCATAAGACTGTACCCAACCGTAACGACTAAAGGCATAACCTTCAAGTTGTTCACCAAAATATTCCACCATATCATTACGCTCAGCTTCACCGTGTACCAGCACATCCAGACCAAGCCGTTCCTGTTCGTTAATACTGCGCTGAATTTCCTGCTGGAGGTTTTGTTGGTATTCAGTTTCAGAACAATGACCCTCCCGATACTGTTTTCTTATCCGGCGTATTTCTGCTGTTTGCGGAAATGAACCTATAGTGGTAGTTGGGAACAGGGGCAGCTTAAAACGTTGTTTATGCAGTTCAGCACGCACTTTATAATCTGATTGCCTGTTAGCCATATCTTCAGTTATAGCCGCAACACGCTTTTTAACCTGTGCATTATGAACCCGTTCAGACCGCTTCCGTGACCGGATACAGTGCAGATTTTCTTCAATCTCATTAAAAATGCTATCAATACCGTTAGTCAAAGCCTGTTTAATAATGTTCAGTTCTTCAAGTTTCTGTACCGCAAAAGACAACCAGCTTTTTATTTCCTCATCCAGCTCTGTCTCACTATCCAGATCAACAGGCACGTGTAATAAGGAGCATGAGGGTGCCAGCCATAAGCGCTCCTGAAGGCGCTCATAAACCGGCTCCAGCCAGTTGATAATACGCTTTAAATCCGACTTCCAGATATTCCGGCCATTAATAATACCCAAGGACAGAATCCGGGAAGCTGGCAGCCAGTCAAGTACCCGAGCGACTTCCTGTTCATTATCCACAGCATTAATATGCAGGCCGTTAACCGGCAGTTCACAGGCAATCTGTAGATTTTCCTGTAGCTGACCAAAATAAGTCGTTAGCAACAGCTTAACCGGAGACATTTGCAAACAATAATAGGCCACTCTTAAAGCATGCTGCCAGGGCTCTGATAATTCAGTCACCAGAATGGGTTCATCTATCTGTACCCATTCAATACCCTGTTCAGCCAATAATGTTAATAACTCACCATAGACATTCAACAGGGATTCCAGAAGCTCCAGCCTGTCAGTATTATCTTTGGACTTACCCAGCCATAAATAAGTCACCGGACCAATAACAACAGGCTTAACAGGCAAATTAAGTACTTTAGCCTGCTTGACCTGTGCCAGTAAACGTTCCGGATTAAGTGAAAAATGACTGTCTGCTGTAAACTCCGGTACAATATAATGATAATTGGTATCAAACCATTTGGTCATTTCACCAGCACTTAAATCATCATCATTACTCAAGGACTGGCCGCAGCCACATGCAGCTTTATGTACTGACTGTCCTCTGGCAATGGTAAAATACTGATCCAGCTCATTAGCGTTATTAAACGCCGTACTGGTTTTAAAGCGCTGTGGAATATTACCCACTAGAAAACTGGTATCCAGTACCTGATCATAAAAAGAAAAATCTCCTGCGGGTAGCCAGTCCAGTTGTTTCTGCTGCTGCCAGTGTTTTGCTCTTAAGTCAGCTCCGCTCTGTTCAAATTCGGCCTGGGAACTATTGCCCTGCCAGTAAGATTCCAGAGCAAACTTCAGTTCACGTTGTTTTCCAATTCTTGGAAATCCCAGATTATGTATTGTCGGCATTATTATTCTCCCTGTGAAATAGTTAATACCGACTATTATATTGAAATTATTTATGAACAAAAATGATGTTTTTTATTAAAATAATGAGCATTTCTCATACAAATCCATTACTATTTAAAAGCAGAATATGATAGAAAACAGTCACCTTAAAATTATTCAGGCTCTGCATTATAACGGCACCCTGACAGAAGCAGCCAATACCCTGTGTCTGACCCAGTCTGCACTGTCACACCAGATCCGTTATCTAGAAAAAAAACTGGAGATTAAATTATGGGAAAAAGACGGTCGAAATATTCGTCTGACCCGAGCCGGTGAATTATTACTACAGACGGCTCAACAGGTTCTGCCGATACTGGAACAGGCAGAAAAAACCCTGCAAGCCTACGCCAGTGGACAGCAGGGCTATCTGCGTATTGGTGTAGAATGTTACCCCTGTTATGAATGGCTGACCCGAATCATCGGACAGTTTATACAGCAAATGCCTGATATTAATATTGATATTATCAATAAATTTCAGTTTACCGGTCTGGAAGGTCTGTTAAATTATCATGTGGATGTTTTAATTACCCCTGATCCGGTAAAAAAGTCCGGTATTATTTATATCCCGTTACTGGACTATGAACTGGTGCTGGTCACGGCACTGGAACATCCTCTGGCAGAATATCAATACATTAAGCCGGAACACCTAGTTGATCAGAGCCTGCTCACCTTTCCCGTTGCCCTGGAGCGGCTGGATATTTTAAATCATTTTTTACGACCGTCTCATATAGAACCTGCCAGCCTTCAGTTTATAGAGTCCCTGGACATTATGCTCAAGCTCACTGAAGTCCAGCGCGGAGTCTGTGTGCTGCCACAATGGCTGGCAGATAATAAAAATACCAAAAACAAACTAACTACTATAGCCATCAGTAAAAAAGGTCTGCATAAGCAGTTATTTCTGGCCATGAGAGAAAAGGACCAAGATATTAACTATATTAAAAGATTTATCAACATCGGCCAGTCAGTAAAAATATAAACTGATCCTAAAAGGTGTCCACCCCTATAACCTTTTCTGTTGAATTTCAGAGCCAGTACAGTACGATGAGGTTCAAACACCTCATATTTCGCACGAGCGACACTTTCCTGTGCCCATTCGCCTGTTACAACCAGGTAACGACCTTTCGTAAATCGCTCCTGAGAGGTTATCAGACGGGTGCCCAACGTCCCCCGAATACCACCGGTTTTATGAAATTGAAAATGCTCATTCTGATACCAGATAGCTCCGGTACGTTGTTCATCACGCAACATTTCACGCTCAAAACGTAAGCGCCCAATAATCCCACCTACCCCCACCCCTTAAAATCCTTCAAACTATTACTTTTTATAATTTCATAATCATAAAAGGTAACCCTATGCCCCACGAACGAGATGAAGAAATGCGCACCCACCTACAGGCCTGGCAGTCCAGCGGCCTGACCCGGAAGCAATACTGTCAGCAGCACAACCTTAAAACCCATATGTTCAGTTACTACAAAGCCAAATTTCTGAGGCAGTCAGATGATAGTGAGAGCTTAATACCGGTGCAGGTTGTTCAGGATAAG
>JANELJ010000291.1 GCA_024511395.1 Gammaproteobacteria bacterium
TGGCAGAAAACCCGGAAGGTGTTACATCGATGGGTACACATTATTGCTCTGGGGTATATTATACCTCAATTGCTGGCTATTAAATGTATGCACACTGATATCCACTATCTGACTAAATATTGAAAAAACGATATTTTATCAGTACTGCCACATGAAATTTTTGCTATATTCCTGTAATATTGCGCCCTGAAAAGAAAAGCCGGAGATTTTAATGTCAAACAAACCAACGATTGTTTATACCTTAACCGATGAAGCCCCTGCACTGGCTACCCAGTCCCTGCTGCCGATAATTAAGGCATTTACTCAAAGCGCAGGTATTAACATCGAAACCAAAAATATTTCTCTGGCTCATCGCATACTGGCGGTTTTTCCCGATGTGCTCACTGAGTCTCAAAAAACACCGGATGCTCTGGCGGAACTGGGAGAACTGGCCAAAACACCCCAGGCCAATATTATTAAACTGCCTAATATCAGTGCTTCTATTCCACAGCTAAAAGCGGCCATTGCCGAACTGCAGGCACAGGGTTTTGCCCTGCCGAATTATCCTGAAACGCCGGAAAATGATGAACAAAAAGCAATTAAATTCCGCTACGACCGGGTAAAAGGCAGTGCCGTCAACCCGGTGCTGCGCGAAGGTAATTCCGACCGCCGTGCACCACCTTCTGTTAAACAATATGCCCGTAATAATCCCCATTCTATGGGTGAATGGCCAAAAGACTCAAAAACCCATGTTGCCAGTATGTCTGATGGAGATTTTTACGGCAGCGAACAGTCGGTTACCTTGGATAAAGACACTGAATATACTATTGAACTGGATACTCAAAGCGGTAAACATATTGTTCTTAAGGACAGTGCGCCCTTATTAGCCGGGGAAATTATTGATGCTTCTGTTATGAGCAAAAATGCCCTGCGTAATTATTATGTCCGGGAAATAGAAGATGCCAGAAACCAAGGTGTTTTGCTGTCACTGCATTTAAAAGCCACCATGATGAAAGTCTCTGATCCGGTTATTTTCGGACATGCCGTTTCAGTTTATTTTGCTGAGGTATTTGATAAATACCAGGATCTTTTTGTACAACTGGGTATTGACCCTAATAATGGTCTGGGCGACTTATATACCAAGATCCAGTCTCTACCTGAACAGCAGCAGGATGAAATTAAAGCCGATATAAAAGCTTGCTATAACAGTCGCCCTGAGCTGGCCATGGTGGATAGTGATAAAGGTATAACCAATCTGCATGTACCCAGTGATGTAATTATTGATGCTTCCATGCCTGCCGCTATACGCTCATCCGGTAAAATGTGGGGCGTGAACGGCCAGCTGCATGATACCAAAGCCCTAATTCCAGATCGCTCCTATGCTGGTATTTATCAGGAAACCATTGAATTTTGCAAGGAACACGGCGCCTTTGATCCACGCACCATGGGTAGTGTACAGAATGTCGGGCTAATGGCTCAGAAGGCTGAAGAATACGGCTCTCACGACAAGACCTTTGTGATCCCTGAAAATGGGGTGGTACGGGTTAAGGATAAAGACGGCAATACCCTGCTGGAACATCTGGTGGATGCCGGCAATCTATGGCGCATGTGTCAGACTAAAGACGCACCGGTACAGGACTGGGTGAAGTTGGCCGTTAACCGTGCCCGGGCTACTAGTTTACTGACTATTTTCTGGCTGGACAATCAACGTGCCCATGATCGTGAGCTAATTAAAAAAGTTGAACAATATCTGCCGGAGCATGATACCAGTGGCCTGGAAATTCGTATTATGTCACCCAGGGAAGCCACACATCTTTCCCTGAGCTGTATTAAGGAAGGCAAGGATACTATTTCTGTTACCGGTAATGTGCTGCGTGATTATCTGACCGATTTATTCCCTATTCTGGAACTGGGCACCAGCGCCAAAATGCTGTCTATTGTTCCCTTAATGAACGGTGGTGGCCTGTTTGAAACCGGTGCCGGCGGTTCTGCACCCAAACATGTACAGCAGTTTTTGCAGGAAAATCATTTACGCTGGGATTCGCTGGGCGAATTTCTAGCACTGGCCGTCTCTCTGGAACACCTGGCTGACCAGTTTGATAATACCAAAGCTCAGATTTTAGCCACTACTCTGGATCAGGCCACGGCAAAATTCCTTGAAAATAATAAATCGCCTTCCCGTAAAGTGGGTGAACTGGACAATCGCGGCAGCCATTTTTACCTGGCATTATACTGGGCCGAAGCTCTGGCTAATCAGACAGAAGATCATGAACTGGCTGAGCAGTTTAAAGCGGTTTATCAGCAACAGGCTGAACAGGAACAGGTTATTATTGAGGCGTTAAATTCTGTTCAGGATAATAAGGTTGAACTGGATGGCTATTATCATCCGGATATGCACAAAGTTGAACAGGCCATGCGACCCGCTGATGCATTTAATCAAATTATTAACAGGATATAAGGAAGCAGTGCATTAACGGGGAGGAAAGAACACTCAGTCACAATAAAGCTGAACTTGGTTCCTGCCTGCTTCCTTGGCTCGATAAAGTGCAATATCCGCACGGCGGATCAGATCATTTATCTGCTTATCATCCTCATCCAGATCAGTAACGCCGATACTGATATTATAAGAAAACTCAACACCTTCTTCTTTAAAGACTGAGTTTTCAATCAGGCGGTATATTTTTTCTGCAACCACCTTTGCACCACAGGGCCGGATCATACTTTGCTCAAAAAGCAACCAGAAATTAAATTGAACTAATTTGAAAGATGAGGCTCAGATCTTTAAAGTAAGCATTTGGAGACTCTGATGAACTTTGACCCTCATTT
>JANELJ010000065.1 GCA_024511395.1 Gammaproteobacteria bacterium
TAACCAACAAGGAAGGCTTTGTTATTGGTGCTCAAAGTTGTCCGGGCAATCCTTATGATGGACACACTCTACTGCCACAACTGGAACAGATAAAACAGTTTACAGCCGTACAGCCGGAACAATGCTTTGTTGACCGGAGTTATCATGGACATGAGGTAAAAGATACGAAAGTTTTTATCTCAGGTCAGAAGCGAGGCGTTACCCGAAGTATTAAAAAGGCATTAAAACGGCGCAGTGCGATTGAGCCTGAAATCGGTCATATGAAAAACGATGGCCGTTTAGACCGCTGCTACCTCAAAGGTGCAGTCGGTGATGCCATTAATGTGGTTATGGTAGCCGCTGGACATAACTTAAGAAAGAGCCTCAATAAGCTCCGGCTTTTGTGGCTCAAAATTATTTCCGGTTTGATGGGGTCTTTTATCAAACCGGGGCAATCAGCTGCTTTAAACCTGGCTTGAAGTCAGGCTTAAAACGGTATTATTCAGGTTGAACTAATTAACCGTATGCACAATGCCATTGCTGAAAAACACGGCAGCGAGATAGTCAGTGATATCCTCGCTGAGCTGGCAGACTACACAAAAATCCATTTTGCAGTAGAAGAAAGTCTGATGAGGATTTTAGGCTACCCCGGTTATGAAGAACATAAAGATGTGCATGATGATCTTCTGGAGCATGTGGTGGATTTACAGAAGAAAGCAGCCTCGAGTAATACCAGTATTAGTTTTGAACTGATACATTTTCTTAAATCATGGTTGTCCAAACATATTATGGAAGAAGATATGCAGTACACCGGTTTTATGCTGGCCGCCAGTGCCCGGCCAAAACTGGAGAAAAAATCCTGGATCCGCAGACTCTGGGGCTCTTAAATATATCTATTTATTCTTATATACGTTAAACTAGCAGATTATCCTAAATTAATTCGTTGAACCTACTGATTAATTTAGGATAATTGCAATCTTGCATTTTCCGTTTTTTTGAGATATATCTATGAGTTTTTCCTCCCTTGGCCTGTCGCCGCTTATTCTGGATGCCGTAACCGAACAGGGTTATAACGAGCCTTCACCTATTCAGGCGCAAGCCATTCCCGTTGTTCTGGAGGGCCGCGATGTAATGGCGGCTGCCCAGACCGGAACCGGTAAAACCGCCGGTTTTACCCTGCCCATACTGGAAATATTAGCCCGTGGTCAGAAAGCCGGTCCTAACCAGGCAAGAGCACTGATACTGACCCCGACCCGGGAACTGGCCGTACAGGTGGCTGAAAGTGTACAGACCTATGGTAAACACCTGCCTTTACGTTCAGCCGTTGTTTTTGGCGGAGTAAAAATTAATCCCCAGATGATAAAACTGCGCCAGGGAGTGGATATTCTCATTGCCACGCCGGGCCGTTTACTGGATCTGTATAATCAGAATGCCGTGCGTTTTAACCATCTGGAAGTACTGGTGCTGGATGAAGCAGACCGGATGCTGGATATGGGCTTTATTCATGATATTCGTAAAATCATTTCCCGTCTGCCCAAAGAACGTCAGAACCTGATGTTTTCAGCCACTTTTTCCGATCAGATCCGCGATCTGGCTAAAACCATTGTCCATAATCCTGTAGAAATTTCGGTAACACCGCGTAATACCACAGCAAAGTCAGTTAAACAGTGGATTTGTCCAGTTGATAAAAAACGCAAACCGGCTTTATTAACAGATCTTATCTGGGAAAACCGCTGGGAGCAGGTGCTGGTCTTTACCCGAACCAAACACGGAGCCAATCGCCTGACCAAACAACTGGAACAGGAAGGCATTAAAGCGGCAGCCATTCATGGCAATAAAAGCCAGGGTGCTCGTACCCGGGCGCTGGATAGTTTTAAGCGGGGTAAAATCAGGGCACTGGTCGCAACCGATATTGCGGCCCGTGGTCTGGATATTGACCAGTTACCGCAGGTGGTTAATTTTGATCTGCCCAGTGTTCCGGAAGATTATATTCACCGCATCGGCCGAACCGGTCGGGCAGGTTCCACTGGTCAGGCAGTGTCCCTGGTCAGCCATGATGAATTTAAACAATTATCGGATATTGAACGTTTAATTGGTGGGTTACTGGACAGGGAAGAAATCAAGGGCTTTGAGCCGGTCAATAACCTGCCCCAGTCCCAATTGCGTCAACCCAAACGCAAACGCTCTAAAAAACCAAAACCCGGTCATAAGGACGGCCAGCGTTCCGGTGATATTGCCTGCGGTCATAAACCGACAGGTAAAAATAAAAAGCATCAGGGACAGAAAAAACGCCCAGCTAAAGCGGCCTCAGGTCAACAGAAAAAATCTCAGCAGGATCGGATCTGGTCAAGATAGTAGTTTATTGATTTAAGTTTAAAACTTTAATTTTCAGGTTCACTCATCCAGTCAATAATATGCTGTTTTAAATGTTTGATCTGGTTGGTCAATTGATAGTCACTGGCTCTGTGCCGGTTGGAAGGGGTTAGTTTATGGTAGCTGACCAGCAGGGCTTTGGACTGGGTACTGCCATAGTGTTTAATGGTGTCCAGTTTATACAGGGTATTATTGCCGGCAGTGTGTCCATTGTAACGCTTGGTTTTGTATTCAATCAGGTAAAAACGGTTATTGGCCATAAAAGCCACATCCAGTTCATTTTTACTGCCGCAGGGCAGTTCAATTTCCAGCCCCATGACAATATCCTGAATCATTAACTGTTTTTTTAATGAGCGTAATTCAGTAAAAACATATTCCTCCAGCCAGCCGCCGTTACAGAAAAAACGATTCTGTTCATTTTTAAAATTAAACAGCTTGCCGTCATAACGAATAATATCCATACCGGTAAATAATCTTACCAGTGCCATAAAACGTTTATCATGACGATCAGAAGGTGTAATTTTAGACTGGAAACTTTTTTCCGTTTGTGAAGCATAATAATTAAATTTTCTTAATGACTTCTGGTACTTATCCAATTGATGAATAAGCTCATGACAGACTTTCTGATGATTTTTTGGGATCTGTTCATGTGGATTTATTTCATTCACCGGTTTGATGCCATAAGCCAGCAGGTAATCCCTGAGTTTAAGTCTGTCTTCCAGATCAAACTGGTAGGAATTCTGATCTTTTAGCGGTAAAAAATAAAGCCGGTCTGAAGCCTTGTTTACATAAAAGGCAGGTAATTTTCGTTCAGTAAAAATTTCATAACAGATAATACCCAGTAACTGACTGCCGCTGGTGACATTGAGTACTAACGGGATAACTTTATTATCCTAGGGTATTGGTTTAAAATATTATCAATGGCCTGATTCACCTGTTCTGTTATTTTTACGGTATCTTTTTTGTCTTTAATTTCCAGAAAACGTGTCTTTATCTGATGGCGATGAAATACTTCAGCAATGTTTTCCGCTTTTTGTCTGAACTAGGTGGGATGAATTAAAAGTACATCATCCGGTTTAAAATTAGAATGCAGCGCAGGAGTAATATTAAATTCTTCGTTTTGGGAAACCAGACAAATATGAGTTTTGTATCGTTGCATGAATAGGTTTTAGATTTTAGGTATAAGTTCAGGGTGTTTTTTTATCAGATGTTTATCAAACAGGGGGTTTTTGTCCGGATTGGAAAAATATTTAATCGCTTTGATGTATTCTGCTCGATTTATTCTGTCTAAAGCCTGTTCTACGGTAAGCAGTTCGCGTTTTCTGAAATAGTCTTCCGGCCATTTGTCCAGTATGGTATCAATATGCAGAGGATATATTCTTAGAGTATTGCCTTCGGCGGTTGCAAACTCTTTATACAGCTTTTTATCTACTATCTTTCCTGTCACACCGGCTTCTTCCAGGGTTTCCATTTCAGCTACTTCATAATGTTTTAAATGATGTTCAGGATTACCCTTGGGCAAAATCCACTGCCGACGGGTACTGTTCATGATCAGCATAATATGAAGTTCCCCTTTTTTAAACAGGAAAGGGAATGAGCCTATTTGCAGCATTTACTATAATCCTTAACTGGAACCTGAATATATCAGTTTAACAGCTTTTAAATGTTATTTTAATGAACTGACCACTTCATTAAATAATTTACGATAAGCCTGAGCCGCACTTTTTTTATTGGCATAGGCAAGAACCGGATCTCTGTGAACACCCATGCGTTCTATCTCCAGAGAAAACTCAATTATAGTCTTCATAAAGTTGGGATGGCGGCTTTCCATCTCTTTAATTGTCTGCCGATGCAGTTTGTTATTACTTTGTGCCATGGAAAAGAAAGGGCGCAGTTTTTTCTTCTTATAGCTATTATTGTCAAAGAAACGGACTAACTGCTCATAGGTTCGTTCGGATAATGTCGTCGGTATAACTGGAACCAGGATCAGATCAGCCGCATTAAATACGTTTTCAGACAACAGGTTAATATTAGGCGGACAATCCAGAATAACCAGATCATATTCATCCTCCAGCAGAGCCAGCATTTCTTTTAAACGCTTTTTGGACTTGCTCATACTGCTGAGCATAATATCGAAGTTTCTGAAAGACAGGTTAGCGGGCAGTATATCCAGACGCTTATAATTAGAACCGCGGATGTTTTTTAATAAACGGTTTTTCTGGTTAAAGAAAAAGCCTTTTTTCTGTTTTTTTCCGGGGCCGATTCGAAAATAAAAGGATGAAGCCCCCTGGGGATCCAGGTCAATGAGCAGAGTTTCATTGCCGGCGCGGGCAGAAGCATAGGCCAGGTTAACCGAAGCCGCAGTTTTACCGACTCCGCCTTTTATGCTGTATGAGGCAATTACTTTCATTTTCTGCCTCCTTTTTCTTTTTTGCTGCCTTGTTCAAGTACAAAGGTTTGTTTAAATAAACGCTGGTTTTCTTTATTGGAAAAAACCGCCAGTGCGTCAATACAGCGTTCCCGTTCCTGCAGCTGCATGGTGTGCAGGGAGGAAATTAAACCGCCCAGTGAGGCAATCAGCATAATATCTTTTTTTGATTTATGTTCAATTTCGTCCAGGTAGTTTTCCAGAAATTCAGCCTGTACACTTAAATCATTAAAAATACCCAGGTGATCCTGCAATGCTTTTAAATGACGGCCGGCAATTTTAACCTGCTTTTTATTAAACAGGTTGCCGAAAAAATACAGCAGGTAGCGCAGTTTTTTACAGTCAATTCGAATGTCATGAATATCCTGATCCGGCGTGTCATGGGTGATTTTTGCCGCCGCTTTCTGAATTTTTTTATAACGTTTCTGGATCTTGGTAACTGCCAGATTGATAATCGGCTGTTCACTCCAGTGAGTTTCGAGGGCGGAATAACCGTTTTTAAACCGATCTTCAAGTTCTGTGATTTCCTGTTTGTAAGCCCGGCTGGCCAGCCAGCGGGCAATACGTCTAACCTCAGCAGTACGTGACTGCTCAAAATCATTAAACATGGGTAGCAGACCATCCCTCAGACTAGGTGGCAGCAGAGCCATATAGCGTTCCTTGTCCAGAATAAAAACATCCAGATCACGCAGGTGATTGGTTTCACTGGCTAGGGCACCAAAACGCTGTTTAAGCTCAATAACATCCTGGGGAGGAAAGACTTCCTTTAACTGGGCCACGGCTGCTCTGACCATGCGCAGAGCAACACGGTAATGATGTAAAAACTCGGTGTCTATATCTTTGATAATTCCGGGTTCGGTCTGGCGTTGTTTGTCTATCATTATAGAAATAATGACGCTGGCCGCTTCCCGGGAAGACATTTGCGGATCCAGATCCAGCCGGGGTTTGATATTAAATGGTTTCGGTGTCACTCCCAGGGCGCTTAACAGAGAATCAATGGGATTGAGCTTGGGCATAAAGCCGCCCAAGCTTTTAATCAGTTCTGACGCCTGTTTACTTTGTGCTTTATAGCCGGTTATCGGGATAAGTCTGGCCATACGGAATACGGCCTTGCGGCTGTTTTCAGGACGGGAAATGGTTATCAGCTGGCAGAAAACCAGAATTTTTCCATCATTGTCCATCAGGTTAAACTGTTCTGTTCTTAACAGGCCTTCATAAACCGGGTACATGGCCCGTAAATCCAGCAGTTTTTTAAGAATATCCCGTTCAGGAGATTCAGCTAACTGCCACCAGAACTGGGTTCTGGCATTAATATCTTCAATGGTATGGGCTTCATCGGGATCCAGAATATCCTCTTCATCAAACCATAAGCTGATCCGCTGGTTATCATGCCGCACAGCCAAGATCCGGTGCTCGTACAAAGCCCATTCAAAACTGTCCAGAATGGCCATCTTTTCAAAGGTGTTTTCAACCTGTTTAACAACAAACTCCTGTCCCAGAGTATCCAGAAAGCTTTTTTTGGTCATATTATCCGGCAGCAGATAATGGCTTTGTCGAATTTTGGAAAGTTTCATAATCAGGCTCTGATAATTGTTTTTATAAATTTTATGAATGATATTACATTTATGTTTCACTATAGCCAAATTAGGGCAATAAATAAAGAAATCAGTCAATTAGCAAAGCTTATTCATGTGTTTGGAGGATAAAATCGGTTATGATTGAATCTAGAGTTAAAGAAGTTATTAGCTGGATTTTTTAAGTGCAGATAAATACAGACAAATTAAATATAGGCCAGATCGATGTCTGGATCTGCCGGGCAGCACAGTGGTTTGAAAAAAAAGAAGTGTTCTTCTCAGAACTACCCCCTGAAGAACAGGAACGGGCATTACGTTTCAAATTTTCAGAACATAAAGACCGTTTTGTTATTTTTCATGGTTTTATGCGCAGGGTTCTGGGTAGCTATCTTGCTGTCGAGGCTTCTAGGGTGGTTTTTAAAACGGCTGAAAAAGGCAAACCTTATCTTATCTCACCTGATAATAAGACATGTCCTTTAAATTTTAATCTTAGCCATACAGAAGATATTGCACTGCTTGCGGTTAGTTCCGGGCAGGAAGTGGGCATTGATATTGAAAACAGGCAGCGTACCAGTGACTGGCAGGGGATAGCCCGGCGTTTTTGTACTCCTGAAGAACAGGACGCTCTGTTTTTAATAGAGGACATGGCCGAGCAGAGAGAGGCATTTTATGACTTATGGACTCGCAAAGAAGCCTATATGAAAGTTCTGGGAAGCGGTCTGGCACTGTCACCCACTCAGTTCAGTCTGACGGTCGCACCAAAACCCTCGGCTCTGCTTAATCATCCTAGTAAGTATTACAGACCGCAAAAAAAGGTGATTTTTGAAACCATAAAACTGCCGAAAAATCTGTCAGATTATTGTGCGACTCTGGCAGTGCAGGGCATTTTTACACAATATAAACTGATGGAGCCAGGCAGTTTATAATGGAGATTCATAAAAAATATAGGGTGTAGCATAACCGCTAATCTCAAAATAAAGCTTCTTTTCTCCGGCATCGACTTTTAAATTGAAATTACTGTCCAGATAACCGTAGCCAAAGCGATAATCCCTGGATTCCTTACCTGAAGTGCTTTGAGCGGTGGATAATTTATCAATTTTAATAAATCGCTGTACCAGTTTCTCTCCCATATATATATCCAGAACACCATCAGTACCGGTCCAGTTCTGAATAGAGCGGCTGATCTTATTCTGTGACTCCTGCGTACAACCTCCAAGAACCAGTAAACCCACCACCATCATTCCTAAAACAATCAATTTTATCTTCATATTTTCTACCTGAATTTTAAACCCTAAAACCCTGCACCCGAAAACCAGCTCTTATTTTTCACGGATAGCATAAACACAGGAATGGCAAAATATTACAGCACCAAACTCATATGTACAGATAATAGAAAAAGCCCCGCTGTAATGGATTACAGAGAGGCTTTTAAAAGTACAATATTTGTTTAAAGAAATAGCAGAATTATTTTCCTAGTTTTTCCTTAATGGTGTCAATAACGGCATCACTGGAAGTGGCCTGAACAGTCAGTAACAGACCTTCTTTTTCATAGAAACCGGCCAGAGGTGCTGTTTTTTCATTGTAAACGTCCAGACGATTACTGATGGCTTCTTCAGTTTCGTCGTCACGCTGTACCACCGGGCCGTCGCACTTGTCACAAACACCTTCAACTTTAGGTGGGTTAGACTTAACATTATAGATTTCACCACACTTGGTACAGGTACGGCGAGTGGTCAGGCGATCCAGGATAACATCACGGGGTACGTCAATATTGATGACAGCGTCCAGTTCTTCGCCCATGTCGGCCAGTAATTCTTTCAGTGCTTCAGCTTGGGGAATAGTACGTGGGAAACCGTCCAGCAGATAACCGTTTTTGCAGTCGTCTTCTTTCAGACGATCACGCATAATGCCCATGATCAGTTCATCAGATACCAAGTCACCGGCTTTCATGGCTGCTTCTGCCTGTTTGCCTAGCTCGGTGCCTGCAGCAACAGCCGCACGTAGGATATCACCAGTAGAAATCTGAACAGAACCGTCCATCTTGGTTAATAATTTGGCTACAGTACCTTTACCGGCACCGGGTGCACCTAAAAGAATCAGTTTCATGAATAACTCCTGAAATAATATAAAAACGGAAAAATGTAAAATTTAATCGAGAGAATATACACTTTTTTGAGTAAAAATAATAGTTGCTTTTTGATACATTTTATTAAAATACCAGGGCGGGAGCATACTTTGATCAAAATTTAACCAAATAATAATTTGGCCCTCATATCATCATCCCATGCTGCCTGTTTTAGCTTACCTTTCATACTGTCTTTAACAGGAGACAGTTTAGCGATATTAAGCGCAAAACGTCGAAACAATGCCATATTCTCAGGGCTGTCTCCTGTTCGTATTCTTGAATCATCTTCTTTAAAAACAACATCTAACACCCAGTGCTGACTATTATTGAGGTGTCATAATGGGACAGAAACGAACATACAAACAATATTCTAAAGAATATAAAGAAGAAGCGGTAGCACTGGTTCCTGAACAGGGTTATTCAGTGCCAGAAGCGGCTAAATCACTGGTTATAGCCAGCAATATACTGTCTCTCTGGAAGAGTAAAACAGGATCTCAACCTGAAGGCAAGTCGTTGTCAGTTGATGGACGTGAAGAGCTGAAGCACTTACGTAAAGAAGTTAAAAATTTACGTATGGAGAAAGAGATTTTAAAAAAGGCCAGTGCCTTCTTTGCGAAAGAAATGAAGTAAAATTTGATTTCATAAGAGACGAATCATCACATTATC
>JANELJ010000292.1 GCA_024511395.1 Gammaproteobacteria bacterium
GATTCACCAAAGCGTTGAATGTCTTTACAGCCTTCTGCTCCACATAAAATAGCCACCAGAGTTAAAAATACTATATCCAGTAATTCGTACTGGATATTTATATCTGTTCGGCCATCTTGTAGTGATTTAAAATGAGGGTCAAAGTTCATCAGAGTCTCCAAATGCTTACTTTAAAGATCTGAGCCTCATCTTTCAAATTAGTTCAATTTAATTTCTGGTTGCTTTTTGAGCAAAGTATGATCCGGCCCTGATAAATAAATTTATAACCTCTGAGTATCTGTCAGTGGTATTTCTTGATGAAGTTTCAGAAACAGGGACGTTTCTGAAAAGCCCCCATGGATGGGTTTACGACGTCTTCAGCAAGGAATACCACTGACAGATACGGGCTTTGCGTATACATAATTATAATTGCCATCCTTTTAATTATCAGCTTTTATAAGTCGATTTGACTTGACACATTCCATGGAGAAACATACGATCTCCCAACTGTGTTCCTTGGGCAGGCTTTTTATAATAAAATTTTTACGGCATTTATACTGAATTTATATACTGAAAATGACAATTGAAGACGTTTTTAAATTAATTGAAGGTGATATGAATCGTGTTAATACACTGATTCAGAGCAGTCTTCATTCTGAAGTGGTGCTTATTAACCAGATCAGTCAGTATATTATCAATAGCGGCGGTAAACGTCTGCGCCCCATAATTGTACTGCTCAGCGCCAATGCCTTTAATTATGCCTCTAAAGAAAATGGTGAATACGATATTACCCTGGCGGCAGTCATAGAATTTATTCATACTGCTACCCTGCTGCACGATGATGTGGTCGATGAGTCCGAACTGCGCCGCGGCAAGGACACGGCCAATGAACTCTGGGGCAATGCGGCCAGTGTTCTGGTCGGTGATTTCCTCTATTCCCGCGCATTTGAGATGATGGTAGGCGTTGGCCAGATGAAAGTCATGGAAATTCTGTCTCACTCAACCAATACCATTGCCGAAGGCGAAGTCCTGCAATTATTAAACTGCAATGATGCTTCGACTACTGAAGAGCGCTACCTGGAAGTCATCCACTTTAAAACCGCCAAACTATTTGAATCTGCCTCACAGCTGGGTGCAGTAGTAGCCGGACAGGATGAAGCCGTTGAGCAGGCCATGGCCCGCTTTGGTATGCACTTGGGCACGGCTTTTCAGCTGATTGACGATGTACTTGATTATAGCGCCAGCAGTGATGATATGGGTAAAAATGTCGGCGATGATCTGGCCGAAGGCAAACCGACGCTGCCGTTGATTTATGCCATGTCCCATGGTTCTGACGCAGAAGCGGAAATGATTAAAAATGCCATTGAACAGGGCGGACTGGAACAGATTGATGAAATTACCCGCACCATTCATGATACCGGCGCTTTAGACTACACCCGAAAAGTAGCGCGGGAAGAAGCAGACCAGGCGATTGCTCAACTGGACATCATTCCCGACTCAGACTATAAAGAAGCTCTGATCACCCTAGCTAATTTTTCAGTAGAGCGCAGTTTCTAGCCTGAAATCACTGCTTATTTTATTATCAGTCGCTTTTATTGTAAGTTGCTTTTACCGAAACAGAGTCGGCAAAACGCAGGGCATGGGGCTTATCGATTTCCACTTCAGCCTGTAATACCTCATCCAGTTCACGTATCAGCTCTATAATATCGGCCGCCATTTTTTCCAGTAAGTTAAATGACTGGCTTTCTACCCGTTCAATCACCTGCTTGGTCAATACCTTGTAATTACAAGCATCATCCACATTATCGGTTTGGGAAACGGCGCTGGCATCGTAGTTCAAAGTGATATTAATAACCACGTCCTGTTTTTTTATTCGCTCTTCCTCATTAAAACCGATAAAGGTTCGCAGGCGCAGGTTTTTAATATGGATAGTGGCTATCATATTTTTTACCATAAGGCCTTTATCGGATCAGGTTCAGGAACTCAGCACGAGTCGAGGGTACATCCCTGAAGGCGCCCAGCATCATGGAGGTCGTCATCATGGAGTTCTGTTTTTCCACACCCCTCATCATCATACATAAATGCCTAGCTTCCAGCACTACGCCTACACCTTTGGCATTGGTCACCTGCATAATGGTTTCAGCAATCTGCTTGGTCATGTTTTCCTGGATCTGTAGACGACGGGCATACATGTCCACAAGCCGGGCTATCTTGGACAGGCCAATAACCTTGCCCTGTGGCAGATAGGCCACATGGCACTTACCGATAAAGGGCAGCAGATGATGTTCGCACAGGGAATAGACTTCAATGTCCTTAACCAGTACCATTTCATCATTGTCTGAATCAAAAATCGCCCCATTAACGACTTCATCAATATCCTGGGTATAACCGCGGGTTAAAAACTTAAAGGCCTTGGCCGCACGTTCGGGGGTATCTCTTAAACCATCCCGCTGCAGATCTTCTCCCACGGCTGAAATGATACTGGCAAAACTGTCTTTCATATCTTCTCTACTTTAAAAAACATAATAACTGGTAAATTCTAATCAATAACTTACAAATAAAACAGCCCTAATTATTAAGGGCATTGCTTAAATAGTTCAACCTGAATAATACCGTTTTAAGCCTGACATCAAGCCAGGTTTAAAGCAGCTGATTGCCCCGGTTTGATAAAAGACCCCATCAAACCGGAAATAATTTTGAGCCACAAAAGCCGGAGCTTATTGAGGATCTTTCTTAAGTTATGTCCAGCGACTACCATAACCACATTAATGGCATCACCGACTGCACCTTTGAGGT
>JANELJ010000066.1 GCA_024511395.1 Gammaproteobacteria bacterium
GCTATGATTTATTCAGGTCGGACTACCATATCTTCCAGCCGTTTACTGAGAAAACGTATCCGGGCATCAATTTCCCGTAATTGCTTTTTACCATATATATATATTAGAACCCCATAAATAACGCATTTCTTCTTCCATTTTGGCCATACCCTCTGGAGTGATGTATTTGGAAGAGGGTTTTCGTGGTGGTCTGTAACGCCCCATAATGATAATTCCCGTCTTTTTTAATATTTTTCATGATTTTTATTGACTGTTTCTCATTCTTTTCTTACATATAGGGATAAAAATAGCCTAAAATAGCTCTAACTGGTCAGCTATAGCCCAGAATATCGATCCTGATTGCTATATTCAGCCTTATTTCATTTAAAACCCTGTAAAGTACCCTAATATTATAATTAGTGTATTTATTTTGTTTAAGAAGTTATTTTATGTTCAGAATGTGTTATCACCGTATTAGTCAAAGCCGTCCGCAAGCCATTTTTACCCTGCTGCTGGCAGTATTTATTCTGCTGCCCGCCTTAAGTTCTGCCAAAGTCTTTAAAAGTGATGAATATATTCATCCTGTGGCACCGGAAAAAGATCAGGCCAAGCTCAGCTTTGTGATTGCCAAACAATTACAGTACCGGCATTATCGGCAGATGGTTCTGGACGACCAATTATCTTCTAAAGTGTTCGATGCCTTTATTAAATCACTGGATCCTAACCATACCTTTTTCCTAGCCAGTGATATCAAGGAACTTGGACGCTACCGTTATCAGATTGACAATGATTTTCGCCGCGGCGAATTAAGCCATGCTTTTAAAGCCTTTAACCTGTACCAGAAACGCCATGCCGAACGTCTGGTTTATACTCTCAACCTGCTGGAAAATGAATACGACAAACTGGATTTCAGCAAGGACGAAGAACTGGTGATTGATCGGGAGAACATGCCCTGGCCGGCCAATCAAAAAGAACAGAATGATCTGACCCGTAAACAGCTTAAAAACCTGATCATCAGTTTCAAACTGGCCGGTAAAGATGATAAGGAAATACGTGAGTTATTAATTAAGCGCTATAAAAACCAGCTTAACCGCATTAAACAGACCAATAGCGAAGATGCTTTCCGCATTTATATCAATGCCTTGGCAGAATCCTATGATCCCCATACCCAGTATTTCTCACCCCGGGTATCGGAAAATTTTGATATTCAGATGAGTCTGTCACTGGAAGGTATCGGTGCCATGCTGCAGTCTGAAGACGGTTATACCAAGGTCAAACGTCTGGTGCCGGCAGGCCCCGCTGAAAAAGACGGGCAGCTTAAAGCCGGGGATCGCATTGTCGGCGTTGGCCAGGGTGTTGACGGCAAAATGGAGGATGTTATCGGCTGGCGTCTGGATGATGTGGTGCAGTTAATTCGCGGTAAAAAAGGCACAGTAGTACGCCTGGAAGTGATCCTGCATAAAAGCAAGGATGACCATAAAACCCGTATTATTCAGATTGTCCGTAATACGGTTAAACTGGAAGAACAGGCCGCACAGAAAGAAATTATTACTATTGAAAACAACGGCAAAAAACAGAAAATCGGGGTCATAGAAATCCCCACCTTTTATATTGATTTCAAGGGTGCTCAATCCGGTAAAGCGGATTATAAAAGTACGACCCGTGATGTCCGTAAACTGATTGAAGAACTGAAAAAAGAAGGTATCGACGCCTTGGTTATCGACCTGCGCAATAATGGCGGCGGCTCCCTGCAGGAAGTTAATTCTCTGGTGGGTCTGTTTATTAAGTCCGGCCCTACTGTACAGGTAAAAGCGGCAGACGGCCGTATTGCTCAGCTGCAGGACGACAGTGATGAGGTGGTTTACAGCGGCCCGCTGGCGGTGCTGGTTAACCGTTTAAGTGCTTCTGCCTCCGAGATTTTTGCCGGTGCAATTCAGGACTATCACCGCGGCCTGATCATCGGTACCCAGACCTTCGGCAAGGGCACGGTTCAGGCTCTGCAGCAGCTAGAGCATGGACAGATCAAACTGACCCATGCCAAGTTCTACCGGGTTTCCGGCGGCAGTACCCAGAATCGAGGGGTATTGCCGGATATTGATTTCCCGGCTATTTATGATAAAGATGAAATTGGCGAAAGCTCTCTACCTGAAGCCCTGCCCTGGGATGAAATTTCCAATGCCGACTATAAAGACTCCCCCGACTTTAAAGATGTGCTGCCGGCACTGAAACAACAGCATGCACAACGTAGCGCCAGCAACCCGGACTTTCGTTATATCCAAGAAACCATTGCCCGCATTGATAAAAAGAAAGACAAAAAAGTCGTGTCTCTGAATCTTGCCAAACGTCAGAAAGAATACCAGCAATCCCGCCAGGAACAGCTGGATATTGAAAACCGCCGCCGCCTGGCCAAAGGTGAAGAGCCTTATAAGAGCATTAAAGAACTGGACGAAAAGGAAGACGTTCTGGGTTTGCATGAAGATGATGATGAAGAGGAAGAAAAAGAAGATACCGACAGCCGAACTCTGCTGGTAGAAGCGGCACATATTCTGGCTGATTACATCCAACTTAAACAGAATGAGCTGGCCAATAAATAACCCTGGAGCGCGGGCATCCCTGCCCGCGTTTAACCTGAACAATCAAAATCTTAGAACATCCTTGAAAATTGTTATTTAATATCTATCCCCAAGCAACTGAAATAATAGTAGATTAAAAAATAATCCGTTTTTTTCTCCAAAATTTCTTGCCCAGACTGAAATTCTGTCCCATAGCTAAAAAACCGCCGTTGAAAAAACAGGCTGTTTTTTCTAATTCTAAAAAGGCAATTTAACCTTGTTTATAAAAATACCGGCGGTGCCAGAATAAAACCAAAGGAGATAGACAATGTTCCATTACACTGAACGTGATATGTTTTGTAACGATGTAAAATGTTTTGCTGATGCTGATGGTTATGTACCTGAAGCAGAAGATATCTGCCAGAATTTTTCCTATCCTGATGAACAGTTTCGTAATCTAAGCACTTGGAGTGAGCATATACAGAATTCTGTTCAAGCAACTCGGACCGCCCAGCAGAAGTTAATGGCGTGGAAAAACCGCCTGTCCTGATAAACCATTTTTAATGCGGGCAACATGCCCGCATTCCCATCTCAGAACGAATTCAACACTTCCAGAAAATCATCCGCATATTTTTCCAGCTTACTGGCACCCACTCCGTTAATCTGTGCAAATTCGTGCAGGGTTTTAGGGTGGTATTCCATCATTTCCATTAGCGTTGCATCATGAAAAATAATGTAAGCCGGTACGCCCTGCTCCTGAGCCAGTTCGGTACGCCGGGCCCGCAGGGCATCCCAGAGCGGCTGGTTGGCACCGGAGGTATCGTATTCACGGTTTCTTTTTCTGTTGCCGGATTTTTTACGTTCCGTTTTGTGTATGATGTCCTTACGAAAATAAATCTGTTCTTCACCCCGCAGTACCGGACGGCTCTCTTCCGTCAGACGCAGGGAGCCGAAACCCTCCATATCCACGGCCACCAGTCCTCTGGCTATCAGCTGACGAAACACCGAGCGCCACTGCACTTCAGATAATTCCTGACCGATACTAAAAGTAGATACCTGATCATGGAGAAACTGTTCAATTCTGGACGTCCGTTTTCCCCGCAGCACATCTATCAGGTAACTGACGCCAAAGCGCTGACCGGTACGAAAGACACAGGATAACGCCTTTCTAGCTTCAGTGGTTCCTTCCCAGGACTCCACCGGCTCCAGACAGTTATCACAATTACCGCAATCATCCTCCTGCTGTTCACCAAAATAACCCAACAGACTCCTGCGCCGGCAGGAAATGACCTCACAGAAGCCCAGCATAGCTTCCAGTTTACGCTGTTCCAGACGCTTAATATGCTCTTCGGCCTCCGAACCAGCCAGCATCTGGCGCAGCATAATCACATCCTGCAGGCCGTAAACCATCCAAGCATCTGCCGGCAGACCGTCACGGCCGGCCCGCCCTGTTTCCTGGTAATAAGACTCAAGGCTTTTAGGCAGATCCAAATGCGCCACATAACGCACATCCGGTTTATCAATACCCATTCCAAAGGCTACCGTCGCTACAATCACTACACCATCGCCGCGAATAAACTGATCCTGGTGCTGCTTCCGAACCTGGGCTGATAAACCGGCATGATACGGCAGTGCTTCAATACCCTGGTCATTCAGCCAGCGGGCGGTTTCATCCACTTTTTTACGGCTCAAACAATAGACAATACCGGCATCTGAGGCATGTTCAGTGGTAATAAAATTAAGCAACTGCTTACGGGCATTGTTTTTCTGAGTGATGCGGTAACGGATATTGGGGCGGTCAAAACTGCTGATAAACAGGCGGGCATTGACCAGATCCAGACGTTGAATAATTTCATTACGGGTACTTTTATCAGCCGTAGCGGTCAGTGCAATACGAGGTACATCGGGGAACTGTTCATGCAGCAGGGAAAGCTGAATATACTCAGGCCTGAAATCATGGCCCCACTGGGAAACACAATGAGCTTCATCAATAGCAAACAGGGCAATATCAATCTGGTGCAGCAGGGACAGCATACGCTCCTGGCATAAGCGTTCCGGCGCCACATAGAGCATATCCAGTTCACCGCGCAATAAGCGTGCTTCAATATCCTGTACTTCGGGAAATGACAGGCTGGAGTTTAAAAACTCCACAGCAACACCCTGAATTTTCAGGGCGGCCACCTGATCCTGCATCAGGGCAATCAGAGGAGAAAGCACGATCCCGGTACCTAATCGAATAAGAGAAGGGATCTGAAAGCACAAAGACTTGCCGCCGCCGGTTGGCATGAGCACCATGGCATCATGACCGGCCAGAAGCTGATTGATTATGGCTTCCTGTTCATCACGAAAGTCACTATAGCCAAATACCTCCTTGAGAACCTGCAGCGGTGTCTGCTGTTGCAGCACGGCACAATTCCCTGTCATTGTTTGCCTTCCATTATTGTGTAAAGCGTTCCTTTACTTTAACTGCTCATGCAGGAGATTGAGGATCCGGTAAGAAGTTTTGGAAGTATCGGGCTTACCATTGGAATTCAGAACAATAATCACCGTATCATCACCTCGTGGGAACAGCTTGATCTGGTATTTACTCTTATCTGCAGCGGTTTTGTCTTCCCAGAACTTGAGGCCGGAGAAGAAGTCACCTTTTTCCTCGGCCAGCGGATCATTATAGGTAACAAAGTAAACTCCTTCATCACGGTTACGATCTTCCACCACAAAGTTAATACGATCCAGAGCCACACCGGTACGACGCCAGGCCCTGGGGAACGTTTCCTTAACCACCAGACGAGAATTACCCTGAGCATTTCTGGTAATCGTAGCCCGGTCAACCTTTTTGGTCGCCGTACGTGCCAGCAGGGCTTTGGCTTTCTGTTCTTCCACCCCCATATAAACCATCATGCGTCCCAGCATTTCTGCTTCCAGTTCCGGATCCCTTGGTCGGGGTTTCCAGATAGTACGCTCTGTAGTACTGTCTTCTATGACTTCTTCCATACCATAATGAGTCAGATACAGGTCAACTTTGCCGGGTTCGTCACTTTCCTCAATACGCACCCGGTATTTATCCCGGGTACCGGCTGAATAGAAGGATTCCAGTACATAACTTAATGCGGAACGAATAAAGTCCTGTGGAATATCAGCCCGGTTTTCAGCCCATTCTGTTTCCAGAATACCGGTAGCCGGGTTTTCACGTTTAATGAGCATACCCGAGTTTAACCAGAACTCACGCATTTTTTCCCAGACCTGCTCCTTGGTACCGGTAATAACCAGATGACGAACATCCTGGCCTTCCTTAACCAGTTTGATGTTTTCCTGTTTAGGCAGAACTTTGTCCACCACAATACCGCCTTGCCGCTCCTTACTATAATCCTGATAGGAAGCGATGCCTCCGGTGTTAATGTCCGGCACAACCATCATTTCATCATAGTTGGCATGAGTCAGATCCGGTGGTATTTCCAGCGGTTCAACATCACGGCTCTGTTTCTTGTAGTCCACTTTACGACCGGCAAAAGTATCATCTACACCGGAAAAACTCTCACAGGCAGTCAGCACCGAAGCAATAGCCACCACTATGGCCAGTCTGGCAAAGGGCTTTAGAGTATTTCCAGTTCTGACCATATCAGTTCTGACAGTGTTTTTAGCTATTGGTGACATTATTTTTGTTTGTTGCTTCGATGAACTCATTTTTGAACCTGTGTTAATACTTATCATGGTCAATATTTGTCTCTGTGTCTGTTTCTTACCAGGTTATTACCGGCTTATATTTTTATTAGTTAAAGGTATCAGGAAAGGGATGCCTGTTTCACCACATCGCGGATTACCTCATGATATTTTGCATCCAGTACCGTTAATGGCAGTCGAATACCTTCCGTTATCAAGCCCATATCATATAAAGCCCACTTAACCGGAATGGGGTTAGATTCTACAAACAGCTTCTGGTGCAGCGGGATCAGTCGCTCATTAATACGGCTGCCTGTCTCACGATCACCGGCCAGGGCTGCAGCACACATCTCATGCATCAGTTTAGGCGCCACATTAGCGGTAACGGAAATATCCCCTTTAGCACCCATTAAAATCAGCTCCATGGCCGTTGCATCATCACCGGAATAGACATCCAGCTTATCACCACACTCGTCCATAATCTGCTTACCACGCTGTAAATCTCCGGTGGCTTCCTTAATACCCACAATATTGGCAATGTCCGCCAGACGGGCCACGGTTTCAGGTAACATATCCACGGCAGTACGGCCGGGTACATTATAAAGAATTTGCGGGATGGCTACATTTTCTGCAATGGTTTTAAAATGCTGGTACAGACCTTCCTGGGTCGGCTTATTATAGTATGGAGTCACCAGCAGACAGGCATCCGCACCAGCATCCATCGCGCATTTAGTCAGTTCAATAGCTTCGCTGGTGGAGTTGGCGCCGGTACCGGCAATAACAGGCACTCGGTTATTCGCCAGTTCCACAATCTGTTTAATGGTCTGACAATGCTCCTGTTCATTAAGCGTTGCGGATTCACCGGTAGTACCCACAGCCACAATGGCATCGGTGCCATTTTCCACATGAAATTCCACAAGCCTAGCCAGCGACTCCTGATCCACACTGCCGTCTTTATGCATGGGTGTCACCAAAGCAACCATACTGCCACTAAACATTTAATATCTCCAACAACAAAAAGTTAACAGCGATGCAACTATTCAGCCTATCTTGTCCCAACCGGTTGCAGGAACTCTACGTCATTCTAATTTATGCTGAAAAATGACAAAGCAATATTTAAATAATCCCTTATTATCCTTGATTATCTGCCAGAAAACCACTGCATTTAATGCATTTTTTATTGGGGCTTTATTTATTGTTTTATGTGGTCAATAATTAAATCAACTTAAACAACTGGAATATTAAAGCTATGTCTGACAAACCTGAAGACCAATTAGTAATTTCGGCCATTGGTACGGATCGTCCCGGTATTGTTAATGAACTGTCTCAGCTCATTGTACAGAACAATGGTAATATTGATGACAGCCGCATGACTGTACTGGGTGGAGAATTTGCTATTATCCTGTTAATTTCCGGCTCTAAAGACGAGCTTAGCAAAATAGAGCATACACTGCAGCAGGAAGCAGACCGGCTGAAGCTGAGTATCCTGACTAAACACACCCAGCCTGAGGGTCAGGCTGAACAGCAGCTCCCTTATGTGGTAGAAGTACTGGCTATGGATAATCCCGGAATTGTTTACAAGCTGGCCGATTTTCTTTCCAGCCGTAATATCAATATCCAGAGCATGCAAACCGAACGTTATCCTGCCCCGCACACGGGAACCCCCATGTTTGCCATTGAAATGATCATCACCATCCCCCAATCTATTTTTATCAATGAACTGTGGGATGATTTTCTGGATCTCTGTGAAGATATGAACCTGGATGCTTCTATTGAAGCCGCCCGTTAATCTCATGATAACTATTCAGTTACATTTCAAGAAAAATAAAATGGAGAAATAAATGAGTCAGGTAGAGGTAGGCAAAAAGGTACCGGATTTTACCGGTCAGGCAACCAGCGGCATAGAATTTAAACTCAGCGATTATAAAGGCAGTCCGATACTGCTGTATTTTTATCCTAAGGATAATACGCCCAGCTGTACTCAGGAAGGCAAGGACTTTCGTGATCATTATGCTGAGTTTGAAAAAAAAGGCATTAAGATTTTCAGCATCTCCCGTGACGGCATCAAAGCCCATGAAAACTTTAAAGCCAAATATGAATTTCCCTTTGAGCTTATTTCAGATAAGGACGAAACCATCTGCAAACTATTTGATGTCATCAAGGAAAAGAAAA
The DNA here is from genome assembly GCA_024511395.1 of Gammaproteobacteria bacterium. Taxonomy (GTDB): domain Bacteria; phylum Pseudomonadota; class Gammaproteobacteria; order GRL18; family GRL18; genus JANELJ01. The sequence goes on from JANELJ010000066.1 coordinate 8,361, forward strand.
TGTACGGTAAAACCCATATGGGGATTGAACGCAGTACATTTTTAATTGATGCGGATGGGGTGCTGGTTAAGGAATGGCGGAAGGTTAAGGTTAAGGAGCATATTGGGGAGGTGCTAGAGGCGATTGGGTAGTTGTGAGCGTTCAGCGTTCAGCGTTCAGCGTTCAGCGTTCAGCGTTCAGCGTTCAGCGTTCAGCGTTCAGCGTTCAGCGTTCAGCGTTCAGAAAGAGCTTAGAGGGTTAAGTGTTAAGTGTTAAGTGTTAAGTGTTAAGGAAGAGCATAGAGTCGTGAGTTTAATTTTGTGAGTAAAAAAATTTTTTATATTTTGTTTTTTGTTTTTCTGGGTGGGTTTCTTGGGTCCTGTAGTAAAGGGCCTGATCCGCGGTTGGTGCATTGTCAGGATCTTGGGCAGGTTTTGCTAGGGGTGGCGGATGATGGGATTGGATGGACTGGGGTTACGCCTGTTATTAAGGAGTGTCAGGATTTGGAGATGCGGGTTTCTTATAGTTTGAGGTATGAACAGGAGGAACAAAGTCAGGGGGTGGCTTCCTGTTTTTATCCTTATGATCAGGATGAAATTGGGGCTGAGACATTTGAGATGCCGACAGCGACTTATTCAACTTATCCGGTAAAGATGGTGCTTAATGGAGAAACCGTTGATAAGAAATTACTGGCTCAGAGTATAAATAACCTGAATTCTGGATAAGAACTAAAAAATATTGAACTAAATGCCTGTTTCTCGATCAG
>JANELJ010000293.1 GCA_024511395.1 Gammaproteobacteria bacterium
TTGAAGTCTTTTATAACAGGGAAAGACTGCATTCTGCCAATGATTATTTATCACCTAAAGATTACGAAGAACTACAGAAAATGGCTTAAAAAAAGTGTCCGGGAAAGTGTTGACAGATCAGAATGCATACCCACGCACAAAAAATTTTGCCCCTGACAGTAATTTATTTTATTATGAGTTTTAAATGACACAGCGAATTGAACAAATCAAACAATGGCTTAGCCAGAAATATCAGGCCGATATTGACCGCTTTGAGCCAGCTTCCAGTGATGCCAGTTTCCGGCGTTATTTTCGAGTCAGTTTTCAAAATTCAGTTTTCGAACAGCCTCCTCAGCAGTTATTTATTGTAATGGATGCACCCCCGGACAAGGAAGCGCTTACACCCTTTATTGATATTGATCGTCAGATTGAACTGGTAGGTGTAAACGTGCCGCATATTTATACCATAAACCGTGATGCCAGTTTTATTCTGATGTCGGATCTGGGTAATATTCCTTACCTGAGCATGCTCTGTACTGATTCTGGTGATGACTGGGCTGAAAAGCTTTATTCTGATGCCATGAGTGCACTGCTGGTGATGCAACGTGGTATTCAGCGTGACAGTTTTGTGGCCATGGATACCCAGCTGCAGGATTATAGCAGTGCTTTGCTCAGACAGGAGATGCAGTTGCTGCCGGACTGGTATGCTAAAGTGCATTGTCAGCAGGAACTGAGTACAGCAGATGAGGCGGTTCTGGAACAGGCAATGAAGCATCTTATCGATTCCGCCCTAGAACAGCCGCAGGTGTTTGTGCATCGGGATTACCATTCCCGTAACCTGATGTATGTTAAGGAACATAATCCCGGAGTTATTGATTTTCAGGATGCCCTGCTGGGGCCGATTACCTATGATCTGGTGTCCCTGTTAAGAGACAGTTATATTGCCTGGCCGGAAGAACAGGTATATGACTGGGTAGAACAATATAGGGAAATGCTGCTGCGGGAGAACCTGTTAACAGAAAATGACAGGACAAAATTTATCCGCTGGTTTGACTGGATGGGCATACAGCGACAGTTAAAAGTGGTGGGAATATTCAGCCGTTTAAACTACCGTGATGGTAAAGACAATTACCTTAATGATATTCCTCAAACTCTGGAATATCTTTTTAATGTGGCTTCCCGATACCCTGAATTTGATGAGCTGCTGAAATTAATCAAACGCTGGGGACAGACACTGGATTTACCTGAGTCGATCAGCTTGCATATACCTTTATGAAGGCCATGATTCTGGCCGCCGGCCGTGGTGAACGTATGCGTCTGCTGACCGATACTTTACCAAAACCGCTACTGCAGGTCGCGGGTAAGTCCCTGATTGAATACCATATTGAAGCTCTGCATAAGGCAGGCATTAATGAACTGATTATTAACCACGCCTGGCTGGGTAATAAAATTGAACAGCACCTAGGAAATGGCCATCGCTTCGGTGTGCAGATCCACTACAGCCGTGAAGCTGAGGCACTGGAAACCGCCGGCGGTATCAGACAGGCTCTGCCGTTGCTGGGCAATAAACCGTTTATTGTGGTCAATGGCGATGTATTTACGGATTATGATTATACTCATCTGACCGAGCTTAAGCTTAACAGCCTAGCACATCTGGTACTGGTCAATAATCCTGAACATAATCATCAGGGTGATTTTTATCTTCAGGATAACCGGGTGTATGATAAAGTAAATACACCTGGGCCGGTAAAACGTTTTACCTTCAGCGGTATCGGTCTGTATCACCCGGAATTTTTTGCAGCCCTTAAACCCGGTAAACAGGCACTGGCACCCCTGTTGCGTAAGGCCATGGCACAACAACAGGTTAGTGGTGAATTTTATTTGGGCTTATGGCTGGATATAGGTACGCCTCAAAGACTGGAGGCTTTAAACCAGAGCCTTAATAAGTGACCATCCGTTTATTCAGCTTTACCTAATATAAGGAAACCCAATGGGCCGGGATATAACTCACAGCCATTTTAAAAAAGTGGACTTTGATCGTTATAACAGCAAAATGTCTGCCGAGCTGGACTGGGTCTGCCAATGGTTTGAGTAGCAGAAAAACATTATCGAAGCGTTACATAATCCCACCATTGGTTTTGAAATGGAAATGTGTCTGGTTGACGCGGATGGTGCCCCGGCCAGTGTCAATGAGCAGCTTTTGCTGCAATTGCAGGACACTGAGATTTTTTCCCAGATCACCCTGGAGCTGGCACAGTTTAATATTGAACTGAACGGTTCGGTTTTTAAGCTGACCGGTAACGCACTGCGTAATATGCAGCAGGAGTTGCAGCAATTATATCGGGTTTGTCAGCAGGCCGCTGAAGCTATCGGTTGCAATATCGTCATGATTGGCAGCCTGCCTAGTTTGCAGGAACAGCATCGGTAGCTAGATAATATGTCACATATGACCCGTTACCAGGCCTTAAATGAACAGGTATTGCGCAGCCGTAAGAGCAAGGCTATTGAGCTGGATATTCAGGGCCCTGAAACCCTGAAAAGTGTTCATTATGATGTTATGCTGGAGTCGGTAGCCACTTCATTTCAGCTGCACCTGCAACTGCCTTTTTCCCGTTCTGTACGTTATTACAATGCCGCTATTATTCTTTCTGTGCCAGTGGTTGACAGTATTGCCAATGCGGCTTTTTTTACGGGGCTATTACCAGCCTGGCTACTCAATCTTTAATTCCTGAACAGCAGCTGTCCTTTGAACAGGCAAAAGACAATTTTTATCTGGCGGCC
>JANELJ010000294.1 GCA_024511395.1 Gammaproteobacteria bacterium
CCTTCTGTAGTTACCATCTTTATTAAATTGTACGACTTTTTTTAACCGTCGGCGTACAGGACGGCTCAGTTCCGTTATAATATTATTCATACTTAAGCTTTGTTTGATCTGGTTGTTTTGGTTAATTTCTTTGATCAATAAACAAAGCTTAAGTTCCATTTATATGGACACCATTTCGGAACAGTTATTTAGATTAGCCCTTGATTTAGAGAAAGCAAATCAATATAATTTCTCGTTTACAAAAAAGCAGTCTTACCGACTGCTTTTTTATTTTGAGCCGTTTATTTTAAAATTACAGATGGCCTGATAATAACTTAAACCATAAAAAGTCTAAACAAAAAATTCGAATTTTAATGTCTGATCATGTTATGAATACTTATGGCCGCTTGCCGGTCAGCTTTGTCATAGGTGAAGGCTGTTATCTTTATGATAAACAGGATAACCGTTACCTAGATGCACTGACTGGTATTGCAGTCTGCGGCTTGGGGCATGCACACCCAGTAGTCAGCAAGGCAGTTTGTGAGCAGGCTGCTACCTTAATGCATACCTCTAATTTATACGGCATTCCCAATCAGGAAAAGCTGGCAGATAAACTCTGTAAGCTTTCTGCTATGGATAAGGTGTTTTTCTGTAACTCCGGTGCCGAGGCCAATGAAGCGGCGATTAAAATTGCCCGCCGCTACGGTCATAACCGGGGCATTGCCCTGCCGACTATTATTGTTGCCAATAAAAGCTTTCATGGCCGAACCCTGTCCACTTTATCTGCCACCGGCAATAGTAAAATTCAGGACGGCTTTGAACCCCTGATTCCCGGCTTTGTTCATGTTGATTTTAACGATATGGATGCCATTAAAAGCGCCTGTAAAGATAATGATCAAATTGTGGCCATAATGGTTGAACCGGTGCAGGGTGAAGGCGGACTGGCAACCCCGCCGGAAAGCTATTTGCAGGAAATCAGAGCCTATTGCGATACCAATGACTACCTGATGATTCTGGATGAAATTCAGACCGGTGTCTGCCGTACTGGAAAATGGTTTGCCGGTCAGCACAGTAATATTGTTCCCGATGTAATGACCCTGGCCAAAGGCTTGGGTAATGGCTTTCCAATTGGCGCCTGCGTGGCAAAGGGAACCGCAGCAGAAACTCTGACACCTGGAACCCACGGCTCCACTTTTGGAGGTACACCACTGGCCTGTGCCGCCGCACTGGCCACTTTAGAGGTTATGGAAAAAAACCAACTGGAACAGGCCGCTGCTGATCTCGGCCAGTATTTCCGACAGCAGTTCAGGAAGCGTTTAAGTGACTTAATAGCACAAAATAAGGTTACTGATATTCGCGGCAAAGGACTAATGATAGGCATAGAACTGGATCGACCCTGTACTGAACTGGTTAAACAGGCTCTGGATAAAAAACTATTAATAAATGTAACCGCAGACAAGGTGGTTCGCCTGCTGCCGGCCCTGATCACCACCCGTGAGCAGGCTGATGAAATTATAAGCATCGTCAGTGAATTAATTACTGACTGGGTTCATTTATAAATTCATACCTTAATTGATAGATAACACTCGATAAACTGACTGACCAATAACCTGACCGGCAGGAGAGAAACAATGACAACTGAAACTCAATTACGACATTTTCTGACCCTGATGGATTTTTCCAGTACTGATCTGAGAAAAATGACTGACCGTGCCATTGTTTTAAAACAGATGCAGAAAGCCGGTGAAATTTACGAACCTCTGAAAAACCGGATGCTGGGTATGATTTTTGAAAAATCCTCCACCCGCACCCGGGTATCGTTTGAAACCGGCATGCTGCAGTTCGGTGGCGGTGCTTTATTTTTATCCCCCAGGGATACCCAGTTAGGCCGTGGTGAACCCATAGAAGACAGCGCCCGGGTGCTGTCACAAATGGTGGATATTATTATGATCCGTACCTTTGAACATGAAAAACTGGAAACCTTTACCCGGTATTCCTCAATTCCAGTCATTAATGCGCTCACCGATATGTATCACCCCTGCCAGTTACTGGCTGATATACAATGCTACCAGGAACATCGCGACAGTATTGAAGGCAAAACCGTAGCCTGGATCGGCGATGGTAATAATATGTGCCATTCCTATATTAATGCTGCCCGTCAATGGGGATTTAAGCTGAATATTGCCTGTCCTGAAGGTTATGATCCAGTACCAAGTATTGTGGAAGCTGCTGGCGATCAGGTAGCTATCACCCGCAGTCCTATGGAAGCCGCCACTGGAGCCGATCTGGTAGTAACCGATGTCTGGACCTCTATGGGCCAGGAAGAAGAACAGGCCCGCAGGGAAAAAGCCTTTGAAGGATTTATTGTGGATGACAGGCTCATGGCTCAGGCCGATAAAGATGCCCTGTTTATGCATTGCCTGCCCGCACATCGGGGTGAAGAAGTCAGTGCTTCTGTCATTGACGGCTCACAAAGCGTAGTCTGGGATGAAGCCGGTAACCGTCTGCATGCTCAAAAAGCCCTGCTGGAATTTATGATGGGTAAAACCCCGGAATAAATTTTTAGTTCAGAAACCGGGTAATACTTATGAATTTCCTGCAGATACTGGACGCAATGGTACTGGCTTTTTTTATTAATGTCCCTATACAAATTATAATTAGTTCAACCTGAATAATACCGTTTTAAGTCTGACATCAAGCCAGGTTTAAAGCGGCTGATTGTTCTGGTTTGATAAAATATCCCATCAAACCGGAAATAATTTTGAGCCACAAAAG
>JANELJ010000295.1 GCA_024511395.1 Gammaproteobacteria bacterium
CCCCCTGACGCCCCAGAATTTAATTTACATTGTCAACGTAAGAACCTTGCACCTGTGACTTAAATTTGATTTTAAACGGCTAAAGCCGGTTTAGCTTACATGCAAAAACACGACGGCTTTTTCTATGGATGCCTGTACAGCATCGTATTGCTGTAGCAAACCTAGCCATAAATCGGTCAGTTCCAGCATGTTTTTATACTGCTCACTACCGGGAGACAGATTGCCTGCTGAGCCTATCTCGAAAATATTAGCATAAAGATCGGCAATTGCCACACTTGATATTAAAAGTCTGTGATCTTTATCTGCTTTTTCCAGAGCATGATGATATTTTATAACTGAAATCATAGCATCACTAAGTTGCCATTTTTCAGCAATTATTGCTCCGCAAAAACTATGGTCAAAGCCAAATACCTGCTGTTCAGCTTTATACAGATCAATGCTGTCCATTTTTGCCTGTTGCAGACATTGTGCATATTGCTTTTCAAAACAGTGCACCATAGGTACTTTGCCTAAATCATACAGCAAACCGGCCAGAAAATACTCCTACCTCTGTGATACAGGGATTTTATTGAGAACGGCCAGTTCTTTAGCTGCCACCCCAACACATAGAGAGTGCGCCCAGAATTTATCCATAGATAAATAGGGATTCTTATGCCCTTTTAAAGCGCCCACCACCGCTGTACTTAAGGCCAGATTTTTAACCGTATTAATACCCAGAATAATAATGGCCTTGGTCAACAAGGTGATCTGGTTAGGCAGGGCATAATAGGCTGAATTAATCAGTTTAAGCACATTGCCGGCCAGCACTGGGTCCAGAGAAATAATTTTATTCAGATCATTGGGCGATACATCCTGCCGGTTACAGACCTCCAGTACTTTGGTGACTGTAGTTGACAGACTGGGCATTTTATCAATATAGCGTTGCAGGGTATCTGTATACTGGTCAGACACTTAATTTCATCCTGGAAAAAAGGTTCTTGATGGTTTAACTATAGCGCTTTCTACCAGAAATACCTGCCTATAGGGACAAATTCTGGATGTTTCTGCTAATATAGTGAACATTGTCCGATCTGTACAAAAACTTGTGAGCATTCTATGAGCCTGATTAAACAAGAAGACATCATTCAAAGCATTGCTGATGCTCTGCAGTTTATCTCCTATTACCATCCTGTTGATTATATTCAGGCTCTGGGTGAAGCTTATGCACAGGAACAGTCAGCATCCGCCAAAGATGCCATTGCTCAGATTTTATACAATTCCCGCTTATGCGCTGAAGGACACCGGCCTATCTGCCAGGATACCGGCATTGTGGTGGCTTTTGTTGAAGTGGGTATGAATGTGCAATGGGAAGGCAAGCTGTCGTTGGATGACATGATTAATGAAGGCGTAAGACAGGCTTATACCAACCCGGATAATATTCTACGTACCTCAGTACTGTCCGATCCAGCCAGTAAACGGCAGAACACTCGTGACAATACCCCGGCCGTGATTCATACTCGTATAGTACCTGGTGACAAGGTCCATTTTAAACTGGCGGCCAAGGGCGGTGGTTCTGAAAATAAGGCCCGTTTTGCAGCTCTTAATCCCAGTGCTGATCTGGTACAGTGGATTATTGACAGCGTTGAAGGCATGGGCGCCGGCTGGTGCCCGCCGGGTATTCTGGGTGTTGGTATTGGCGGTACACCGGAAAAAGCCATGTTACTGGCCAAGGAATCTCTGCTCGAACCAGTAAACTTTCATGAACTGCAAAGCAAAGCCGGGCAGGGACAAACCTTAAGCCGGGCTGAAGAACTGCGCCTGGAACTTTACGATAAAATCAATGCCTTGGGTATTGGTGCCCAGGGGTTGGGCGGGCTGACCACGGTAGTGGATGTCAAGGTGCTGGATTATCCAACCCATGCCGCCTCGTTGCCGGTCGCTATTATTCCCAATTGCGCAGCTACCCGCCATACCCACTTTAGCCTGGACGAATCAGGCCCGGCAGTATTAACACCACCTTCATTATCCAACTGGCCTGATATCACCTGGAGTGCCTCCCCCCAGGCCCGGAGGATTAATCTGGACAGTATAACCCACGAAGAGGTTCAGAGCTGGAAGGCCGGTGAACAGCTTTTACTTAACGGAAAACTGCTGACCGGTCGTGATGCGGCCCATAAACGTATTGTTGAAACTCTGGCTAAAGGTGAGCCGCTTCCTGATGGGGTCGATTTTACCAACCATTTTATTTACTATGTCGGCCCTGTAGATGCAGTCAAAAATGAATCTGTTGGTCCAGCCGGACCAACAACATCCACCCGTATGGACAAATATACTGAAGCCATGCTAGCAAAAACCGGCCTGATCGGCATGGTCGGCAAGGCTGAACGCGGTCCTGCAGCCATAGAATCCATTAAAAAGCATAAAGCGGTTTATGTAATTGCAGTCGGCGGTGCAGCCTACCTGATTGCCCAAGCGATTAAAAAAGCCACTGTTCTGGCTTATAAGGAACTGGGTATGGAAGCTATTTATGAGTTTGAGGTGGAAGATATGCCGGTAACGGTGGCGGTGGACAGCAGCGGGGATTCTGTACATCAAAGCGGGCCGAAGAAATGGGCCAGACTCATACAGAAAAAGTGAATAAAGTCATTATTTACCACAACAGGAATAGTTAAGCGTTCCCACGCCGTAGCATGGGAACAAGGTAACGTCCTGTATCTACCTTTTTACCTTAAGAGTATTACTTGCCGCGCAGAATTTTTAAGG
>JANELJ010000067.1 GCA_024511395.1 Gammaproteobacteria bacterium
GAATGAACACAGTGTAAGAATGAATGATGTCATTACCATGATTGCCGGTATTGCAGAACAGACCAATCTGCTGGTATTAAATGCGGCCATTGAAGCTGCGCGTGCCGGTGATTAGGGCAGGGGCTTTGCCGTGGTGGCCGATGAGGTCAGAACTCTGGCAGCCAATACCAAGGATGCGACCGATGAAATTACCACTATGATTGCGAGCATTACCAGTGAAACGAAAAAAATGCTGGTGGATTCAGAACAGATGCGGGAAATGACTAATGAATCTCAGGAACAGATTAAGGCCTTTGAAAAACGTTTTACCAGCTTCTCTACAGCCACACAGACTACCTTAAATAAAATTTCCTATGCACAGAAGGTTAATTTTGCCTCCCTGGTTAAAGTTGATCACCTAGTCTATAAACAGAATGTCTATCTTGCCATGAGTCAGGGTCAGGAATCTGATGAGGCCAGAGCCGTTAGTGTGGATTATCATAACTGTAATCTGGGTAAATGGTATTACGAGGGTGAAGGACAGGAGTATTTCGGTCAGCTTCAGGCCTTTAAAGATCTGGAAAAACCACATTCCATGTCCATAAGGCAACCCATGCAATTATTGAATTAATTGGCCAGAACTGGGAGCAGGATAAGGTGGTTAAGGAGCAAATTGTGCAGGGCTTTGAAACGGTGGAAAATGCTAGTGATCAGGTGGTTCGTTTACTGAATACTCTTGTTCATGAGCAGGAAAAAGCGGATCATTAAATACAGAAGTTCCTGAAAATCAGGCAAAAGAACTTACGTTTTAATTTCCGGTCATGCCTTCCTGATAGGAAACCAAGGTAGAAACAAAGTCCGGTTTGCCTGGTTCTTCTTGAACAATTTTAACTGGCAGGTAATTCAGCTCGGGAGCGCACCACAGGGTAATATTTTTGTCCTTCCTGTAACGGTGATGATAAATTTTCAGGGTTTTGTAACTGCCCAGTGAAGTATAGACTCTTTCTTCCCCAAGAATTTTAAAATCATACTCCTTAATGCGTCCGCCATCGGCAATATTCAGGCGAAATTCTTTATCCTGCCGGGTTTCATTATTTTGCAGAAAGAGCATCATGGCCAGCTGATAAGAGAGCTTGTCAACAGTGCTGTCTGGTATATCCATAACCCATTTACTGTTTTTGTGCTTGTGGTGATTGGTGACTTCTTTTTTATCCCAGTCAAACAGCAGTTCAACATTGCGGCGGGTCGTATTGTTCCGTATCTGTAAAAAACTGTATTTCTGGGGATAAATTTTATTATCCCGGATCAGGCCTTCGCTTTGTTCATTGCGGGTCTCATCTTTTTTAAAAGCCAGCAGACCAACGGGTATGGAATAGGATTTAAAATGATAGAAGACTTCGCTGTCATCTTCCTTGCCATTATCTTTGTTACTTAAGCTTAGGGAGTTAGTGACATTAATGCCTTCCAGTCCCATAGCGGTCACCATATAGATAGCGACAAAGGGTCTCAGAGTCGTGCCGGGATGTGAATGTGACGCATCGGCTCTTAAGGTAGCTGAGGCGATACTAAAGAACAATAACAGCAATAGCGATAGTTTAGATAATAACATTTTGTTCATACCGGTTTGCCGTCTAATAAAACTTGGTTGCCGGATAATTGCAGCCGTTTTTCTGCAATCCATTGAATGACCTGCGGGTAGGCCTTATGTTCTTCTGCCAGTACTCGCTGTGCCAGTACCTGTTCTGTATCACCGGCCATTACCGGTACGGTTTTCTGCAAAATAACTGGGCCGCCGTCCAGTTTGGAACTGACAAAGTGAATGCTTAAACCATGCTCATTATCACCGGCTTCCAGTGCTCTGCGGTGGGTATGCAGGCCCCGGTATTTGGGCAATAATGAGGGATGGATATTAATCATTTTACCGTAATAATGATTGACAAATTCATCGGTCAGAATACGCATAAAACCGGCCAGTACAATCAGCTCGGGCTGGTATTTATCAATGGTTTTAATTAACTGGGTATCAAAACTTTCCCGGCTGTCAAACTGGTGATGTTCAATGACTTCTGTAGGAATACCGGCCTGTTGCGCCCACTGCAGACCGTAGGCATCGGCCTTATTACTGATCACCGCCATAATCCGGGCATTAAGCCGGTCCTCGCTTATGCGGTCAATAATGGCCTGAAGGTTACTGCCGCTGCCGGACAGAAGGACTACAATCGGCAGGGCAGGTACAGAGCTATTGTTATCTTCTGTCATTAAATAATACTGACAGTGGGTTCTTCATTATCACTGGCTTCAATGGTGCCCAGAGTAAATACGGTTTCACCCTGTTGCTCAAGCAGTTCAATGGCCTGTTGTTGCTGCTCAGGCGCTACTACCACAACCATGCCGATACCACAGTTAAAGGTACGGTACATTTCAGTGGCTTCAATATTGCCCTGTTCCTGTAACCAGTTAAAGACTTCAGGCCGCTGCCAGCTGTCTGACTGGATAACGGCCTGGGTATTGGCCGGCATGACCCGAGGCAGATTTTCCAGTAGACCGCCGCCGGTAATATGGGAGAGGGAATGAATATCCACCTGCTGAGCCAGAGCCAGCAGGGATTTAACATAAATTCGGGTGGGTTCCAGTAAACGGTTGCCCAAGGTGTCACCGTCAAAAGCACTGTTTAAATCAGCCCCAGACACTTCTATGACTTTGCGGATCAGGGAGTAACCATTGGAATGCGGGCCGCTGGAAGCCAGTCCTAGCAGTATATCACCCTGACGGACTTTGGAGCCGTCAATGATCTGTTCTTTTTCCACAATTCCGACGCTGAAGCCGGCCAGGTCATAATCATCACCTTCATACATGCCGGGCATTTCTGCCGTTTCGCCGCCAGTGAGAGCACAACCGGCCAGTTGACAGCCTTCACTGATCCCTTTTATTACATCAGTAGCGGTATCCAGATCAAGATGACCGGTGGCATAATAATCCAGAAAGAACAACGGCTCGGCACCGGCAACAATCAGATCATTGACACACATGGCCACCAGATCAATACCAATCGTATCATGTTTGCCGATGTTAAGTGCCAGTTTCAGCTTGGTACCTACGCCATCGGTACCGGAAACCAGTACCGGGTTTTTATAGCGGTCCAGGGGCAGTTCAAACAGGGCGCCAAAACCGCCCAGTCCGCTTAATACGCCGGGCCGATGCGTGGCTTTGGTGAACGGCTTGATGTGTTCGATTAGAGAATTGCCTGCATCAATATCAACCCCGGCATCACGATAACTGAGCGATTGTTTACTCACCTAGTACTCCTAGCTAGTGTAAATTAAAACAGGCATTATACTGCAAACACAGTTATGGAATCCAGATGGATATACTCAGGAGGCATTTTTTGATACCCTATCGGGTCAGGTAATCTGGATAGAAAATATGAAATTAAACTTATTATTACAGGGTAAACTGCACAGCCGCTTAGCGCTTCTGGCCGGGCTGATTTTCTTTAACCTGCTGGTCTGTGGCCAGGTGTTTGCTGGCAGTGCTGTCAAGCTGTATGAAGCCACCATTAAGGTCAGTGAAAATAAACCGGAAAAACAGCTTATTGAAGAAGCCTTTACCCATGTGCTGATAAAAGTTACCGGACATTCAGATATCAGCGCCTCAACAGCTTATCCTGCTATGCTGGCCAAAGCCCAGGATGCTATTTCCCAGTTTCGTTATGATTTTAAAGCGCCTGAAACGACTGACAGTGATGCAGACAACAATCCGGGACAAACCGATCTGCAAAAAGAACCGAAAAAAGAGAAATGGTTCTGGGTACGTTTTAATCCCGGTATGATTGACAGCATGCTTAAACAGGCTCAGTTGCCGATCTGGGGCAGGGTGCATCCTAATACCCTGGTGTGGCTGGCCATGGATACGGGCGGTCAGCGGGCTTTGCAAAGTGAATATGAACAACCGCAAATATACCAAGCCTTAAAACAGCAGGCTGATGAGCGGGCTATTCCCCTAACGTTCCCATTTCTGGATCTACAGGATCAGAATAATATTTCTGCCACGGATATCTGGGGTAATTTTAATGATGCCATTTTACTGGCTTCACGGCGTTACCAGTCCCAGGCAGTTTTAACCATCCGCCTGATGCAGAATAAAAAAGGTGTCTGGAACAGCCAATGGAATCTGTTAATGTTGGGACAGGCGCAGAGCTGGCAATTACAGGATAAGGATCAGACACATTTACTGTCAGCCGGTATTGATGAGCTGGCGGATCGGCTGGCCCAGCAGTTTGCCCAGGTCAGCAGTGATACCGATAGTGCTAATGATGTGCTGGTGCAGATCAATAATGTCAGCAACTTCCAGGAGTTTCAGGAACTGGATGATTACCTGCGTAATCTGGCCAGTGTTAAAGCACAGGGGCTGCTTATGACGCAGCAGGACAGAGTGGTTTATAAAATTACCTACCGGGGTAATAAAAACGCATTGATCCAGGAAATTCGACTGGGTGATATGCTCAATAGTGTTGAGCGTAGTCATAATAATAGCCTAGATGCAAACCTTAATGATGCACGGGAGTTTAAACCGGTCATTCTGGATAACAGCCATGAGCGGGGAAAAGGCCATGATCCGGGTTCAGCTCTGTCTGAAAGGGAAAAAGCCCTTAAATCTCTTGATGCAGGTACCTCCACTTCCATGGATAACCCCCAGGGACAGAATATTCAGGGACAAAACAATAGTACGGCGAAAAGATCATCCCGTACATTAATATCTGATCTGGAATACTGGCTGGTGCGTTAAGATAACGCAACCACAGGGATAAATTTAAGGACTGTTTAAGGATTGAGTGATGAGCGAATCACAAAAGTGGATGTTATTGTCCATAGTGCTGTTAATCGGCTGGCTGTTTTATCTGTTATCGCCCATATTAACACCCTTCCTGGTTGCGGCCCTGATTGGTTATCTGGGCGACCCCCTGGTGGATCGGCTGGAAGCCAGAAAACTGTCCCGAACCCTGTCCGTGACCATTGTCTTTGTAGTTTTTACTTCCGTTTTACTGCTAGTACTGGTGCTACTGGTACCGCTGCTCGAAAGCCAGATTATGGCACTGTATCGCAAGCTTCCGGATTTTATTGATTTTATTCAGCAGAAAGTTATGCCTTATATTCTGAATTTAACACATACTGATCCGGCTGATGGCGGACTGGATTTCTCAGGTTTTAAAATTGCCCTGCGGGAAAACTGGCAGAGCATTGGCGGACTGGCCGGGCAGGTGGTTAATTCTATTTCCCAGTCCAGTATGCTGATTTTGGCCTGGCTATCCAATATGGTTTTAATTCCCGTTATTGCCTTTTACTTTATGCGTGACTGGGATATTCTCATGGAAAAAATCGATCACCTTCTTCCTCGTCATATAGAACCTCTGGTAGCTCGTCTGGCTAGGGAATCAGATGAAGTACTGGCGGCATTTTTACGCGGTCAGCTGCTGGTTATGGCCTGTCTGGGCTTTATTTATTCCGTGGGATTGTGGATAGCCGGACTGGAGTTTGCTCTGCTGGTGGGGCTGCTGGCAGGTCTGGTCAGCTTTGTGCCTTACCTGGGATTTATTGTCGGCGTTCTGGCAGCTATTATTGCCGCCTTGATACAGTTTCAGGATCTGAGCCTGTTAATGCCCATTGAAATTGTTTTTGGTATCGGCCAGTTAATTGAAAGCCTGTTGTTAACGCCGTTGCTGGTGGGTGACAAAATTGGTCTGCATCCGGTGGCCGTTATTTTTGCCATTATGGTGGGCGGTCAGTTATTCGGTTTTGTGGGGGTGCTGATTGCACTGCCGGTTTCAGCGGTTATTATGGTATTACTAAGGTATCTGTACCAGTCTTATGTGACCAGCGGTTTATACGCTATTCAGACGCCCGGGCAGGACTCATAAATGCCGTATCAGGAATTTACCAGACGTCTGAATGCCTTAAAAGCATTATCTGCTTCCCCGTTGTTTGCCGGCAATAAAATCGGCCTGGAAAAGGAAAGTCTGCGGGTCAGTCATACGGGTACACTGTCTTTATTATCCCACCCTGAAGCTCTGGGCTCGCCATTAACGCATCCTTATATCACTACGGATTATTCTGAAGCCCTGACGGAGTTTATTACTCCGCCTTTTGAAAATATTAAAGATGCCCTGAATTTTCTGCAAAATACCCAGAAGTTTGTCTATCAAAACCTAGACAATGAAATTCTCTGGGCCACCAGTATGCCCTGTGTGGTGGCTGGTGAGTCCAGTATTCCTCTGGCCCGCTACGGCAGTTCCAATGCCGGTACCATGAAAACCGTTTATCGCCGGGGACTGGGTCATCGTTACGGCCGGGTAATGCAGGTGATTGCCGGAGTGCATTTTAATTTTTCCCTGGTAGAATCCTTCTGGCTCGTACTGCAGGAAATAGAAGGCGATAGCCGGGACTTACAGGATTATATTAATAGCCGTTATTTTGACCTGATCCGCAACAGTCAGCGTATGGGCTGGCTGGTGCCTTATCTGTTCGGTGCTTCTCCGGCCGTGTGCAAGTCCTTTTTAGTGGGCGGTTCTACGACACTGGCGGAGTTTGATAATAGTACCTATTATGAACCTTATGCTACCTCCCTGCGTATGGGAGATATCGGCTATCAGAATAATAAGGAAAACGAGACCGGTATTAAGGCTTGCTATAAAGACATTGACTCTTATATTGCCAGCTTGACCTGGGCCATAAATACGTCCTATGAAGGTTATAAAAAATTCGGCTTTCTGGTGGACGGTCAGTATCAGCAGTTAAATTACAATATTCTGCAAATTGAAAATGAATACTATTCCACTATACGTCCCAAACAGCTCCTGCAGGGGAATGAAAAACCCAATATTGCCTTGCGCAAACGCGGTGTAAAATATGTTGAACTGCGTTCCCTGGATGTCAATGCCTACGATCCGCTGGGCGTCAATGAGGATCAGCTGTATTTTCTCGAAGCCTTTTTATTATTCTGTTTATTGCAGGACAGCCCGATTATTGAGCTGCCTGAACAGGCTGAAATTGATCACAATGAAATGCTTACTGCCCACAGGGGGCGGATGCCTGGTCTTAAACTGTCTCGTCAGCAAAAACAATACCGTTTAAAAGACTGGGCCATGGAAGTTATGCAGGAAATGACAGGAGTATGTGAATTACTGGATAGTGACGATCCGCACAAGCCCTATACCGCCAGCTTAAATAAGCAGACTCAGGCTGTTCAGGATCCGGAACTGACTCCCTCAGCCCGAATGCTGGATGATATGCGCCAGGATCATGAAAGTTTCCACCGTTTTGCTGAACGCATGTCCCGCCAGCATTTTCATTATTATAAAAATATTGAGCTAAACCCGGAACAGGAGCAGTTTTATATAGGTGAAACAGAAAAATCTATTAAAAAACAGCAGCAGATAGAAGCGTCTGACACACAGAGTTTTGAAGAATATCTGGACGAATATTTTGCTCAGAGCTGATATTAGAGCGGTTATTAAAACAGATGTCGCTCAATAAATTCTTCCACAAACGGCTCCCGCTGAGCGCTATGAAAGCGATCCACTTCCTCGCCATTAACAAAAGCAATAACGGTAGGAAATCCGCGTACTTTATAACGCCCGGCAATACGCATATTTTCATCCGCATCCACCTTTGCCAGTAAAAACTCACCACCATAGGCTTTGGATAGTTTATCCAGAATGGGCATTAAAACCCGGCAGGGTCCGCACCAGTCAGCACTGATATCAACTAAAACCAGCCGTTTATGCGATTCCTCAATAACGGTATGCTCAAAGTTCTGCTCGGTGGCATCCACTACATAAACTTCCGGCCCCAGTTCCGAGTGTAAATCTGGGTGATTATGTATATCCATTCAAGTTCTTGTCTTTAAATCAAATTTCGGCTTATTATCCTGAATTTCAGAGCGTATATCCATATCTGCAGACAAAAAAGCCCGTCTCTCAGAAGAAAGACGGGCTTTGTATTGCTTTAGCCTGTAACTAAACGGGTTGATAAATCAGCCAGTATGAGTTATTTTTTGGCGGCATCCTGTTTTGCGGGTGCTGCTGCAGGTGCCACTGCTGGAGGTGGTGTAGGGGCTGCATAAGGTGCATAACCGTAACCATAGGGAGGATAATCATTGTTGATATAACGCTGATCACCATAACCCTGATAGCGGTTGTCCAGGTTATTATAGCCATTACCATAACCACTGCCTTCCAGAGAACCGCGGGTATTACCACGGCTACGACCGCGGCCACGGGCTTTAATGGTTATTTCTACATCACCATCCATATCGGCATCAGCAGAACCATCACCCCAGCCATTGCCATAAGCATTACCGTTTAAGTTGGTATTACTGTCACTATCATCACTCCATGGACCACCCCACCAAGCAGAAGCCGAGGCGGAAATCGTAACAGCTCCAACAATAGCGGCTGCAATTATTAGTTTTTTCATTTTATACTCTCCAGTATTCTTTTTTACAGTTATTTTTTTGTTATGTGTTGTTGCTGTTTTATCTTATAGCTTATATAGATTGAATATAAGTTGAACCTTTTAATATTCAACCTGTCTATTTATATGATGAATTAAGTATATTGCTAAGTATCAATATAAGTAATTAATAATTTCCCTAATTGTGACTACTTTTTTCATGGTTTAAGTGATTTACACAGCTTAAACAGTCCGGGCCAATTGAAAACTGACCACTTCGCCCTTATACTATTAAATAAGGGGATGAAACGGCTTCGACAGAGATTGGAACCCTGAAGTTCATGCCGAGAAATTTCAGTACTCTCGTAAAACAGTCTGGAAACTTAAAGTAATTGCAAACGATGATAATTACGCTCTAGCTGCTTAAAAACTGGCTAGCTTTTGACTACCTTTATCTGTGGGGGTAACTCAGAAGTCACTTAACACAGCTTTCGCCCGTTATTCAGTCCGAGTTTAGCGGGTTAAACTTTAAACGGACTCGTGAGGATTTGCCTTGGCTACCCGGCAAAAACTCATTAAAACTACCGGTAGTGCTAAGCATGTAAAAAACTGATGGCAGAAGGTTTCTGGACGCGGGTTCGACTCCCGCCATCTCCACCATTT
>JANELJ010000296.1 GCA_024511395.1 Gammaproteobacteria bacterium
TGACGGACATCAGTCAGTATCTCGATTTTGTCTTAAAAATGTTTTTTGCCTTTGGTCTGGCTTTTGAAGTACCCATTGTTACTATTGTGCTAACGATTACCGGTGTGACCAATGCCGATAAGCTGGCAGAAAAGCGGCCTTATATTATTGTAGGCTCTTTTGTTGTCGGCATGCTGCTGACCCCGCCGGATATTATTTCCCAGACCTTATTAGCCATCCCTATCTGGCTGTTGTTTGAACTGGGCGTGGTTTTTTCCCGCATGATCGGTAATAAAAAGGCAGAACGGGAAGCACAGGAAGATGCTGGTTCCGACTCAGCCTCTGGTACCACTTCTGACACTGTCGCAACGGCCACTGCAACAGCAGGAGCTGGTGTGGCCGCAGCAACCGCCGCCGCTGCAGCCACCACTTCATCTGAAGAAAGCACTACACAGACTCATGCAGATACTGCATCTGAAGATATATCAGATAATGAGGAATCCCGCTACCGCCCCATGACCGATGAGGAAATGGAAGCAGAACTGGATGCTATTGAGCGGGAAGAAGACGACGACGAGGATGAAGAAGGACCTTAATCAGGTAATGCTTTCTCAGGCAAAATTATTTCTTTTTTCTGATAAGCCGGAACGCCACCCTTTCAAAGGAATCGGTGGCTTCCAGAATTTTTTCTATCCTGATTTTGTTTAATTTCTGGTTATGCCAGATTTTAAGTATTCTGCCGATATCATAAATTCCGGCCGGGATAATTAAATGCAGCTTATCTTTTTTGTCCCGTGTATTATTTTCTGAAATCAGAAAAGCCCGATGAAACTGCCCCTACCCCTTCTTCTGCTTTAACGGCAACTGCTCTGGAATTACTGTAATCAGGTGAATACCAATGGCCATGCCTTTATGAGGTTTGATACGCAACCATTTGACACTGGCCAGACGGTAGGCCACCAGCATTCCCACGGCAATGGGCATTTCTATGTCATTACGGCCAACCAGTAGCATACCGTGTTTGCTTTCATTACGCTGTTTCCAGACCTGTTCCTGCAAATTCTCACTGAACTGCTGCTGAGACTCGAAGATATCGGCCTGGACAACTGATGAAGTGTAAATTTTATCCCATTCATCACCCACAATATTCACTTCCGACATAAACGGATTAATGGACTGTAATTCTCCCATTGGATTTTTTTTGTTCAGCAGGCGCTCTTCTTCCAGAAGATTAATCAAATTAATTTCAGAGTCATCTTTCTCCTCTGCCTGAACCGCCGCCAGATTCTCTTCCTGCCACTGATGAATTTCCCGTTGCAGCTCAAAGGGCTTACGATTATTAATAAAATGATGACAGGCTGTCAGCCCGGAAACCAGCCGTATCTCATTACCGGAGAGCACTCGCTCCTCAGTCCGGTCTTTATACACTTTCAACTCATCTCTGATCCGCTGCAGATATTCATCAATAAATATACACAATGGCTCCAGATCAATAATGCGTCCTTCATACTCCTGCCCGGGTGGTGCTTTATCCTTATCCGGATCAAAACAATGGGGAGGCGAATCTGATAATAAATCCACTACATGGTGATGTTCCGGGTTTTGTCCTGCAAAGCCTTTTAAGTGACTATGCTCTACCCATTTATCCAGCAGGAGATGTATTTTTCTGGATTCCAGACGCATCAGCCGGTAAGGATCCAGCAACTTCAGGATAACGATTTTAAGATAAATATCTTTAATTGACCGCCGGGAATGCATTACTTCATTCTGGGCACCGATACGTTCTGCCAGCAGATAAAGCTGGTTCAGTTCCTGCCAGATATAAGGAGGTTCAGAAAGATAGAATTCAGAGCGCTCCACCAGCAGACGACTAATGTATTGCAGAGCCATATACAGTGCTTCTGGTAAGATATTACCAAGATACTGGTTCAGATAATCTTTATTATTGGCGATGTCATTAACAACAATCTGGTAGGCTACTGAACTTTCCAGCAGTAGATGCTGCATAATATCAATTAAGGACTGATATTCTTCCGCCACAGGGAAAGAGACCAGTTCAGTTTTCCTGTACAGGTACTCCAGTTCCTTATGAATTTCCTTATCCATAATTTTCATCAGGGTGAGCCGCAAATCCGGATCACATTGTACCCGGTTTAATTCGGTCAGAGTTTTCAACAAACCGGCTCTGTCTGACGGATCACGTTTATTCAACCAGTTTTGAATAGACAATACTTCCGGCATAATACCCTGATAGTCATCATCTAAAATAACCTGTTCGGATATTCTCAGCTTAGGCTTGAACACAGGGCCGGATCATACTTTGCTCAAAAAACAACCAGAAATTAAATTGAACTAATTTGAAAGATAAGGCTCAGAGCTTTAAAGTAAGCATTTGGAGACTCTGATGAACTTTGACCCTCATTTTAAATCACTACAAGACGGCCGAACAGATATAAACATCCGGTACGAATTACTGGATATAGTATTTTTAACCCTGGTGGCTATTTTATGTGGAGCAGAAGGCTGGAAAGACATTCAACGCTTTGGTGAATCAAAGCTGGAGTGGTTAAGAAAATACCGTGCATTCAAACAAGGCATACCCCGGCGCCATACAATAGACCGAATTATAGGGGTAATCCCCCCGAAAAATAATTCTTTTCATAAGTAGAATTTTCCATTAAATTATTAATGAGGAGAACCTACAATGAAGAAGTCCAGATTTACAGAATCCCAGAACATTGGCATTCTGAAAGAAGCTGAA
>JANELJ010000297.1 GCA_024511395.1 Gammaproteobacteria bacterium
GATCATATCACATCCGGCCTGCAGAGACAGTTGCGCCCGCTGAATATAATCCCCGGCAATCACCGCCCCTTCCATACTCAAATCATCACTGAATACCGCCCCCTGAAAATGCAGCCTGTCTCTTAACAGCGTTTTCATCCAGAAAGCAGAAAAACCCGCCGGCTGCGGATCCACCCTGGAATAAATCACATGAGCCATCATTAAAGCGTTAATGCCATCATCAATCATAAACTTAAACGGCCTTAAATCCTCCAGCTCAATATCCACAAACAGCCGGTCATCCACCGGCATAGCTACATGAGAATCCGCCGCAATAGAACCATGCCCCGGAAAATGCTTACCGGTAGCCTGCATCCCCGCTTCTTTCATCCCCAGAGTAAATGCCTGCGCCAGCTTGCCCACCACAAAAGGATCACTATGAAACGCCCGATCCCCAATCACCGTACTGATCCCCTTATCCAGATCCAGCACCGGCGCAAAACTAATATCGATCCTGGTAGAACGGAGCTCACTGGCCATTAACCAGCCACACTGACGAGACAACTCCAGTGCCAGAGACTGATCCGTATCATAAATTTTCCCAAAACGGCGCATAGCCGGCAGAATAGTAAACCAGTCCCGAAACCGCTGCACCCGCCCGCCTTCCTGATCCACCGCTGTCAGCAACCGCGGCATCCTGATGGAATGAATATCCTTAACCAGCTTCTCCACCTGCTCCAGAGAATGAAAATTCCGGCTAAATAAAATAACCCCGCCCACAGCAGGATCAGACAGCAACTCCCAATCATCCGCCGTCAGCTCATACCCCTCAATATCCACCATTACAGGACCCAGCGTCATATTTTTTCCTTTTTACTTTTCATTTTTATATACCTCTCCCCCATTCCCCAAAAGGGAAAAAACTCACCTAAAACTAACCCTCGGAGTATCAGCAGTCGGGTTCACGGCGTCTTCTAAACAGCGAACCCGGCTGCTGATACGGAATCACATTTATTTCCCCTAAAAAAACACCCTAATCACAAACACAATCCATCATTTTTTCCCTTTTATATCAAGCCAGTCCCGCACTCCATCCCCCATCATATTCACTGCCATCACCACCAGCATCAACGCCACCCCCGGCACCAACACCATATGCGGCGCCATCAACAAATACTGCGCCCCATCCCGGATCATACTCCCCCAGGAAGCCTCCGGTGCCTGAATACCCAGACCAAGAAACGACAACCCCGCCTCTGCAATCACAATACTGGCAATACCAAAGGTCAACTCAATCAATAACGGAGCTACAATCAGAGGTAAAATATGATAGCCTATAATTCGCCCGTGAGATGCCCCCAGCGCCCTGGCTGCCAGCACATGCCCACTTTGCTTAATAGACATTACCTGAGCCCTGGACAACCGGGCAAACCCCACCCAGCCCACAACACTTAAAGCAATAATAACATTACCAATCCCCGGCCCCATCAGCCCCGACAGGGCAATGGCCAGTAGAATACCGGGAAAAGCCATAAAGATATCAATAATGCGCACAATCAGATGATCCCACTGACCGCCGGCATAACCGCTTAAAACACCAATAGTCGTACCAGTAAACAGCGATACCAGCACCACCCCGAAAGCCACTATAAACGAAGTATAAACACCGGCAAGCAGGCGATCAAACAATGGCCGTCCCAGATCATCATAGCCCAGAAAACTGTCCGCATCCGGTAAGTTCAGAATTTTTTCCAGACTGACCGTATTGGGATGCAGTTCCAGAAACGGTACGGATAAAACCATCAGCAGCCAGACAATTAAAACAGCTGAGGAAAAATAAAACCCCGTATTAAAGGAACGCAGCTTATTCATTGGCTGATACGTATCCTCGGATCCAGCATACCGTAAACAATATCCGTCAGGGTATTGATAACCACATAAGTCGTACTGATCAATAAAATACAGGCCTGTACCACAGGATAGTCACGCTTTTGAATAGACTCAATGGTTAACTGCCCCAGCCCCGGCCAGGAAAACACCATTTCAGTGATCACGGCACCGGCCAGCAGAGCACCAATTTGCAGGCCAATCAGGGTAATCACCGGCAGCATGGCATTTTTCAGGGCATGCAGACCAATAACCCGCATGGTTCCCAGCCCCTTGGCTCTGGCCGTACGGATATAATCTTCATTAAGAACTTCCAGTAAAGATGCCCGGATCATACGGGACAGGATAGCCGCCAGTACCGTGCCCAGGGTTAATGCCGGCAATACCAGAGAACTCAATCCATCCCGGCCGCTGACCGGAAACCAGCCCAACATAATAGCAAATACCAGGATCAGCAGTGGTCCCATTAAAAAGTTGGGAATGGATATACCCGTTAAGGAAAAGACCATGGCCGCCGTATCAGCGGCTTTACCTTTTTTCAGTGCGGCCATAATACCCAGGGGAAAGGCAATCAGAAAGGCCACCAGCAAGGCGGCTATACTTAGTTTCAGTGTCGGGACAATGCGTTCTGAAAGCAGTTCAGATATGTCCTTTTTTGAATGCAGAGACCGACCCAGATCAAAGTGTGCTAATTTGTTCAGGTAATTAGTTCAACCTGAATAATACCGTTTTAAGCCTGACATCAAGCCAGGTTTAAAGCAGCTGATTGCCCCGGTTTGATAAAAGACCCCATCAAACCGGAAATAATTTTGAGCCACAAAAGCCG
>JANELJ010000068.1 GCA_024511395.1 Gammaproteobacteria bacterium
TTAAAAAATGCCCGGGGCATGAAACAGACCTGGCAGAAAACCCGGAAGGTGTTACATCGATGGGTACACATTATTGCTCTGGGGTATATTATACCTCAATTGCGGGCTATTAAATGTCCGGCCCCGGTATTGCGCTTAATTGATAATACGCCCTGGCGAAAGAATACACCCATTACTGCCGGAAGAATACGAATGGGACTGATAAGGTATTTTTCGCAGGTTAGGGTCAGGGACTGGTGGGATGGTAAGTCCCAAAAATTCCACCCGCCGGATACGGATATTTTAAGGCGATTTGAAGATTTGTTATAAAAACAATCTCAAAACAGCTGGTTATAAACAAATTGTTAAAGAACGTATGAGCGAAACAGGACTCTCAAGGGTGAGCTGTCGCTCTAAACTTTAGTTTAATAGAATTAACAGGAAATATTATGAAAAAATTATCTAAAATTGCTGTAGCTGCTGCTTTATGTGCAGGTGGTATTGGTTTTGCTTCCAGTGTAATGGCTCTGGATGGTCAGGCATTATACCTGGACGCGACTAAAGGCGGTTGTTCTGCCTGTCATGGTAAGGATGGTAAAACACCTATTATGCCAGCTTATCCTAAACTGGCTGGAAACAATGCAGTATATCTGTATAACCAGATTAAGGATATTCAGTCCGGTAAGCGTAATAACGGTATGACGGCAGCCATGAAGGGTATTACTCACATGACTACCGATGAAGAAAAGAAAGCAATTGCTGAATGGCTCGCTACCCAGTAACACCTTGAGTCCATATCAGGAATAGCGGCAATAATTACCCTGTAAAAATTGTGTCTATTCCTGATTGATTTTCTTGGTTATTTGTATTGTTTTGATGTTTATCAAGGCCAACTAATATTTGGTATGGCATTATGACTAAATTTTGGTTCCAAGTGTTAGTTTAATATTTTAAGGGAGTTTACCTGAAATGAAATTAAAATCAGCAATTAGTATGCTGGCCCTAACGTCAGCATTAGCTGTGGGCAGTTTTGCGCTGGCATCAGAGCAGTCCGATGATCATGCAAAGAAATTGGGCTGGAATAAAGGCGGCGGTGAGCAGGATGCTGCTTTGCACCTGACACCAGACCTGGAAAACGGTCTGGATGTCTATGAAGTCTGTTCTGCCTGTCACCTGCCTGAAGGCTGGGGTACCAAAGACGGTACATTCCCTCAGTTAGCCGGTCAGCATCGTAAGGTACTGATTAAGCAGTTAGCTGATATCCGGGCATTAAATCGTGATAACCCAACTATGTATCCATTTGCTTTACCTGAGTCTATTGGAGATGAGCAGGCTATTGCCGATGTAACCGCCTATATTCAGAAGCTGAAGATGAATCCGGATAATGGTAAAGGTCCTGCAACGGCTGATCTGGAAAAAGGTAAACAATTATTCCATGATAACTGTGTAAAATGTCACGGTGAAAATGGTGAAGGGGACGAAGACAAATATTATCCCAAGATCCAGGGACAACATTACAAATATATGCTGAGACAGTTTGAATGGATTCGTGACGGTAAGCGTCGTAATGCTAATCCTGATATGGTTGAGCAGATCAAGAACTTTACTGATGAAGATATGGTTGATGTAATCAGCTATGTCTCCAGCATTCCAGTTCCCAAAGAAAATCTGGCACCTTCTAAAGACTGGAGAAATCCAGACTTTGACTAAAGTTTAAAATGGCTTAATAACCTTTCCAGGGTTTTAAGCTGTCTAAAAAGCTTTAATATCTAGCCCTTATATTCTCGTGGATATAAGGGCTTTTTGGGTAAAACTGAAATTTTATTATAAAAATATCGGATAATACCGATAATATGTTTTGCCAACAGTTTACTTAGACGTGTATTAGCATGTACCTGGGGTAGGCACTGCTAATGTAACATAAAGGATCATCTCCAATGAATGATGCAAAACGTTCAACCATTATTGCCTCTTTATCAGTTGCCTCTGTGCTATTGATGATTGCCATTTATTTCGTGCCAATCTGGTGGGTGGCATTAACTGCGCCTAACTATCCGGAAGCTACATTCCCTGATGGTGTTCGAATTAATTTCCATATGAATGGTGTTTTTAACGGCTGTTCCCTAGTGGTTAAAGACGAAATCGAAGAAAAAGAAGCACTGGACTGTGTGCATGAGATGGATACGATTAACCATTATGTCGGTATGTATCCTATTGCTGCAGGTGGTCCTATTGAACGCGGTTTTTCTCCGTTTTTAACTACCTTGCTGATTATTATGGTTATTGGCTTTGCCATTTCTAATCCCAAAAAACGTCGGCTCTTTCTTATTGTCTCCTTTACGGGTAATGCCGTCTGGATGACCATGACAACTTATATGCCGGGGGGGATAAAATATGAGAATGAGGGCTATCTTTATGCCTTGATGAATCAGCTGGATCAGGATGCTAATGATAAGACTCTGGGAGAAGATGTTAAGCTTGCAGATACTTCAAAGGCATTAAAGCAGCTTAAAGCATCTCTGGCAGGAAAAGAATACCAGGAAGATGCTGCAGATAATCAGGCTGCTAAATCTGCAGAAAAAGCCGCTCCAATGGATGAAAAGACCCGTCTGATCCGTGAGCTTAAAAATACCTATGAAAATGATCTCAGTAACGGTCGGGTTTCTGAACCCTGGAAAGGTAATGCTTACCAGTTAATGGCCTGGCATTACGGCAAGGTCCTGGGACGTTATTTTAATAACCAGGATGAGATTCGTCCCATGGTTAAAAATCTTAGACTGGCCACTAATGTCGTCTATATGGGCTTAATAGGTGCTATGCTGCTATTAATTGTTGTTGGAACCCGACCAGTAAATAATATTATTTACTGGTTAATGATTCTGGTCCCCATGGCCCTACCAGTCTTTTTTGTTATTGATTATTCGGCCTGGCTCTGGTGGTATGGTCATACCCTGAACTCTATGGGGGCTTTTGCTGTCAAACCCTTTATGCCGACTGTTTTTGGTGAAGGTAAGGTTGCGCAATTTGCCACTTTCTCCTATCCAAGCATTGGTTTCGGCTTAATGATGCTCAATTCAATATTACTGGCAGCCATTGCTTTAATGCGTCGTAAAGAATCTTTATAATGGCTCTTTAGCAAAATGTAATAGTCCTGAACTTTATTATTTGTTCAGGACTATTAATAAGCTCATGGCTGTTAATAGTTCATGACTGCTTGCTCAAGGGCTGTAAAGCTACATAACATTTTATATAAGATTTATTAAACGATGATGTATCGCGTTCTCTTTATTTCACTATTTCTTTTTTCTTCAGCAATTTTTGCATCACTGCCTGCGGATAAAGGAAATCAGGCCAACGGCTCATACCCTCCCTTACAACCTCTTGTCGATAAATTAAAAGAAGGCGATGTCCTGGTTATCCCGCCGGGCACTTATGCGGGGCCTGTTACTGTTAACGAGCCAGTCACTCTGGATGGTCAGGGCAAAGTAACGATTGACTCCGGTGGCAAAGGTTCGGTTATCTATCTCAGGACAGACGGAGCGGTTATTAAAAACCTTCATTTGACTAATTCCGGTGCTCATCACAATGACCTTGACTCCGGTGTTCAGGTGCGGGGTGATTTTAATGTGATTAAAGACAATATCATTGATAACTGCCTTTTTGGTATTGATTTACAGAAAGCCAAAAATAACGTGGTTAAACGCAACACCATTTCTTCAAAAGATGAAGAACTGGGTATGAGAGGGGATTCGATTCGACTCTGGTACAGTTTTGATAACAAGATTACTTATAACGTAATGAATGATGTGCGTGATATGGTGGTCTGGTATTCCAGGAATAATATTATTCATCATAATATCAGCCATCGAGGTCGTTATGCCCTGCATTTTATGTATTCACAGTATAATGATGTGCAATACAATGAATATTATAATAATTCTGTCGGCATATTTTTAATGTACAGTGATGGTGTGGTGATAAAAAACAATATTGTTTCCCATGCAACCGGCCCTTCAGGTGTGGGTATTGGCTTTAAGGAAACCTCGGACATTAAAGTTGAAAACAACCAGATTCTGTTCAGTTCTACCGGCCTGTCTATTGATGTGTCACCGTATCAGCCAGATACGACCAACTATTTCACTAATAATCTGATTGCCTTTAACGGTATTGGGATCCGCTTTCTGGCAGACTGGAAAGATAATATTTTTAAACACAATTATTTTAAAGCCAATATAACGCAGGTTATTGTTTCGGGTGGTAAAACGGCCAATAGAAACGAATGGGATGGTAATTACTGGGATGATTATGAAGGCTTTGATGAAGATAAAAATGGTATTGGTGATACGCCGCACGAAATTTATGCCTATTCTGACAAGCTTTGGCAGGATGTAGAAGGGGCGCAGTTTTATAAAGGCTCTGCGGTTCTTGAGTTAATTGATTTTCTGGAAAAACTGGCACCCTTTAGCGAACCGGATCTAATTCTCAGAGATACCAGAGCCATAATGAATGTCAGCGCACTGGATGCGGAAGAAAAAGAGGCTGAAGATAAAATCAGTCAGGATGAAGAAGATAACCAGAATAGTAATGAAACCGAGCTCGAAAAACGTTTGAAAGGGTACTTACATGACTCAAGCTACTAATGCTAAGGCGCAAAAAGATAAGCCAGAAAAAAACACAACGAGCAAGAAACCGTCAAAAAAGAAAACCATTAATCGCGGACCGGGCAGACGTGCCCAGGAAGCTAGGCGCCAGTTTTTGCGTTCTGTGGCTTTAACCGTCGGTGTAACCAGTATATCCCTAGTCGGCTTTATTCCACTTAAAGGCCATGCCGATACCCGTCTGAAAATGCGACCGCCGGGGGCATTGGCAGAAAAAGACTATCTGGCCTCCTGTATCAAATGCGGCCAATGCGTACAGGTTTGTCCTGTTAATGCCATTAAGCTGGATGATATGGATACCGGATTCGGTCTGGGAACGGCTTATATTGATGCCCGTGAACAGGCCTGCGATTTTTCCTGTGACGGTCTGCAATGTGTACTGGCCTGTCCTACCGGTTCCCTGACTCACGTTCTGGATTATCCCAAGGATACCCGCATGGGGTTTGCTAAACTGGATAAGCCGAAAATCTGTCTTGCCGTGGCGGGTAAAGGTTTTAAGGGAATAGTGCGGGGACTTGATTATGACGGGGTTCTGCGTTATGAAGAAATTGACCGCTGGAATCCAATACCACTTAAGGATCATCCTTATGATGTGGAAATCTGTGATCTGTGTGTACAGGCCTGTCCTATTGAGCAGCGCTATAACCAGTGTCAGGAAGGTAATTATCCTTCCGGTGATAAAAACCAGTGTCCTCCCAAGCGAGCCATTGCTCTGGAATTAATTGAAGAAAAAAATGGTGTCAGGCATATGAAGCCGGTAGTCTATGATGGCTGTGTCGGCTGCGGGGTGTGTGAAATGATCTGCCCGACAGAACAGGCGGCCATTGTCATTGATTGCAATGAAGTAACTAAAATGCCTCTGAGTCCTGAATACATTAAGAAAAGCGAGGGACACTCATGAACCGTTCTCTTGAATCATTATTACAATTACTGGGGCGTGCACCTCGTAAACCCAAGAAAGATGAACTTTCTCCTGAAGTACAGAAAATCTACTTCTATAAAAAAGGTGAGAAAGTTACCAAAGCTCAGCTGGAAGCTCTGCATGATGAACATCATAAAAACTCCAAAAACAAGTGGCGTAAACGCCGCTGGCTGACATTGATTATCGTGAATCTGCTGTTTGTAGTGTCTTATTACTTTGATATTCAGTTACTGGAAGGGGCATTAACGGCTTCACGTTTTATGGGCTTTCATATGGCTGATTTAAATTCAGCCTTACAGGTCATGCTGGCGCATAAACAGGTGTTAATTAACCTGATGATTGGTATTACCACCATTTTTATTCTCTGGTTTATTTTAGGCGGCAGAACCTTCTGTTCCTGGGGCTGTCCCTATCATCTGCTGGCCGAATGGACAGAAAAAGTTCACCTGTGGCTGGCTGCCAGAGGACTGGCAAAAAATTACACCTTCCATCGCGGTGTCAGAACGGTGTTTTATATTATTTTTGTGCTGCTGGCTCTGTTGACCGGTTATACGGTTTATGAGTTTATTTCACCTACCGGCATATTAAGCCGTGCCTTAATTTACGGTCCGACTCTGGCTCTAATATGGGTAGCTTTTTTACTGTTATTTGAAATATTCCTGTCCCGACGAGCCTGGTGTCGATATGTCTGTCCTATTGGTATTACTTACGGCTTGGTGGGTGTGTTTTCACCGGTACGTGTGACCTATGATATGACCGACTGTAAACATGAAGGGGACTGCCGTAATGTCTGTCTGGTACCCCATGTGCTGGATGTGACCATTAAAAACCGCAGTACTGATGTAGAAATCGGTATCGGTGCTGACTGTACCCGTTGTGGTCTGTGTGTCGATGCCTGCCCGACCAATTCACTGAATTTTGAATTCAAGGGCCTGACCCATAAGCCTTCCAAACCGGAAGTGGGACGTTCACTGATGCCTGAGAAGAAAGAAGAACAATCCTGATGATACGATTTAATAATGTAAAAAAGACCTTTCGGCGTACCGAAGTTCTTAAAGGTCTTAATCTTGAAATAACCACGGGTGACCGTATTGCCTTGGTGGGTTCAAACGGGGCCGGTAAGACCACCATGATCCGCTGTCTTCTGGGAGAATATACCTGTGAAGGCACCGTTCTGGTTAATGGGCATAACCCACGTACAGAACGTCAGCTGGTATTAAAAGATATTGGTTTTGTACCGCAGTTACCGCCGCCTTTAAAAATGCCGGTGGGGCAGTTGATTCATTTTTCTGCCAGCCTGTGTGAATCTGATCCCCAGGAAATGATTAATGTTTCGGAACGCCTGGGGCTGGATTTTGAGCAGTTAAAATCCCGTCCTTTTGTTAAACTTTCCGGTGGACAGAAACAGAAACTGCTGATTAGTATTGCTCTGGGCCGTTCAGCTAAAATATTAATCCTGGATGAACCTGCCGCTAATCTTGACCCTGATGCCCGGCATATTTTCTTTCAACTGCTGGCAGAAAAGAAAGATGAAGCCGTTATGTTAATTTCCAGTCACCGGCTGGATGAAGTGGCTTCCCTTGTAAACCGGGTCATTGAAATGGATCAGGGCCAGGTGATTCTGGATGACCGAGTGGAAGACGAAGTGGATCTTGACAGTGTACTGCAAACAGAAATTACTATTAAACGGGTAGATGAAGCCTTTTCTAAAGCTATTAAACTCTGGAACTTTGAAATGGCTAAGAATACACAGGATGCCGGTCAGGTCTGGCAAGGAACGGTGGCAGGCCCGGATCGTCTGCGTTTCCTGGGTGTACTTTCACGCTATGCGGCGATTTTAAAAGATATTCATATGGAAGAACGTAAAAATGCATAAAATTACTTATTTCATACTGATTTTTGCGTCGGCACTGATTTTACTGACCGGTTGCGGTAATAACAATCAGACTGGGCCTGTTGAAGTTAAATGGGATCGGGATGCCTGTACTCGCTGTCGGATGATGCTCAGCGATCGCAATTTTTCAGCCCAGGTTCATGTGTTTCCAGAGGGTAAACGTTCTAAAGTCTATAAATTTGACGATATGGGTTGTGCCGTTTTATGGCTTGAAGAACAGCCCTATAAAAACGATCCTAAAACTGAAATCTGGGTTAATGACTATAAAACCAAAGAATGGATAGATGCCAGAAAATCCTGGTTTGTTAAAGGCGAAATTTCACCCATGGGTTATGGGCTGGGTGCAGTAAAAGAAAAAACCGAAGGCGCATTAAATTTTGAGCAGGCCGTTAAGTATATTGAAGAAGTGGAAAAGAAACTCAATATTCATGGCGGTAATCTGGAACACTAATTATCCTATAAATTATTAAACACAAGTGAAAATTAAATGAGACATTTATGGTTAACAGCCTGGGCTGATATTATCGAGTCACTCAGAGCAAAATGGTTTATCGTGTACAGTGGTGTGTTTGGCGGTATTGTGGTACTGCTGTTTGTCTTTGGAATAACAGAAAGTCGAATTATGGGCTTTACCGGCTTAACACGATTGTTAATTACCTATATCCAGCTAACCATAGCCATTTTACCGGTGTTTGTATTGATTACAACGGTACGTTCTGTTGCCGGGGACAGAGAGGCCGGGGTGTTTGAATACCTACTGTCTCTGCCTATCTCCCTGTCAGCCTGGTTCTGGGGACGTTTTCTGGGGCGTTTTATTGTGGTATTCCTGCCGGTATTCTTGGCCATGATTGGCGCAGTTATCTGGACTGCCATTAAGGGAGCGGACATTCCCTGGGGGCTGTTTGCCAGCTATACCGGATTATTACTTGCAGTCGCTTGGTGTTTTCTCGGTATAGGTATGCTGATTTCTACCTTGGCACGTTCCGCAGATATAGCTCAGGGACTGGCCTTTGTGGTCTGGCTGACTTTGTTATTATTCCTGGATTTGATCCTGTTGGGCATTATGATCCGCGAAGGTCTGCCTTCAGAAACAGCGGTAGCCATTTCCCTGATCAATCCATTACAGGTATTCAGAACCGCCGCTATGGTATTATTTGATCCTCAACTGGTTATCTTAGGCCCTTCAGCCTATGTTATTCTGGATAATTTCTCTGAGGCCGGTTATATACTCTGGGCCATTGCCTATCCCGTATTATTAGGTACCTTCTGTGCTTCTATTGGCTATTATCTATTCAAGAAAGGTGATCTGCCTTAATTTTTTTAATTAACTGTATTAACTAAAGTTTAGAGCGACAGCTCACCCTTGAGAGTCCTGTTTCGCTCATACGTTCTTTAACAATTTGTTTATAACCGGCTGTTTTGAAATTGTTTTTATAACAAATCTTCAAATCGCC
>JANELJ010000006.1 GCA_024511395.1 Gammaproteobacteria bacterium
ATGAACATTCCCCCTGACTCTTCCAAGCCAATACCACCCCCTGGATTCAACGGATTTAAACCAGGTAATGCGATAAATCGCATCACTGATTAAGATAGGCTTGCTTCCATCGGGCAGCAGTGGATGGGACTCTTTGCCAATTAAGTAGTCTGTCATCATTTTATAAATTAAAGAGCGCTCTTGATGAAGTTTATTATTACCTATCAATCTATCCATGCGCTTTATATCATGTTTGGTGCTGGTGACAGAATTTTCTCTTAAATTCCTCACCAAACTGGTTACACTAATTTGGTGGTGGTTTATACCTGATAATACTCCAGCCATTAAGGCATTTAAACGGGTTTTATGGATATCAGGGCAGGTTCTTTCTAACATTTTATGTAATAATTTAGCGGCTTTCATGGGGTTCTTTTGATTTGTTTTTTGGTCGAAACAAATTTGTTCATATTTCACCATGAAAATCGATCTTATTTAAACCTCGAATTTTCTAATAAATTCGTGGGGATACATCAGCTTTTATAGAATATTTTTGTCGTTTTTGTTGTTAGATTATTATGTTGTTATTATTCAGTTATTAATAATAAGCTATGGAAAAATAACCTTTTTTTTCAAGTGATTAAAACTTTTTCGTACATTTTTCTGCAGCTTTCCTACAGGCATACAGCAGGCTTTGTGTTAATGACTGCTGTTTAAGCTGCTGATGAATCATTGCCGTATTAAAAACATCACCGGCCCCTAATGAATCCACTGTATCTACCCTGAAACCATCCTGCCAGTAAAAGTCCTGCTTAAATGCTGCCCCTGCACCGGCTTTACCCTAGGCACATACAATAAGCGCTTGCGGGTATTGCCGTTTTTTCTCCAGGCAAAAAGAATGGGCATCCGGGGTTTTACTGTTTTGGGCATATTGTTTTGAAAATAACACCATATCTGCATAAGGGATCAGAGTTTCGATATTATCTCTGATTTTCTCAATCTCCAGAGAAATACGGACTTTTGGCAAACGTTTCCTGCACAATTGCATCATTTTCTGGGTGTGTTTAATATTTCTGCCTTCAAAGTGAAACCAGTCAAAATTTTCCAGGGGAAGCTGTTTAAAGGTTTCAAAAGAGTATTCAGCCAGATCCCTGTAATGGCAGATAGTTCTGGAGCCTGTGGCACGGCTCAGGCTGATATAAGAAGTAGGTATGCCACTGTCTAGCAACTGAACATATTGAATATTAACCCGGTACTGTTGCAGGTCATCAATAATAATCTGGCTGTCCTGATCACCAGCATTCTCTTCTGCAAGAGGTGTTACACAGGTTCCTGCCCAGAAACACTGATGGCCAAGGTTAGAGAGAACCACTGCCGTATTGGTAGCATTGCCGCCGCGGGTAATGGACTGAGACAGAATACGAACTTCATCTTCTTCGGGATAGCTTGCAAGCTCATTGATAATATCAACGGTGGCAATTCCTGTGTAGAGTATTTTAGCCATTTATTGAACCTGTTTTAACGCCCAGTCAATGTGCTCCTGAACCATGGCAGAAGCGGTTTGTTTATTTTTCAGAGCCTGAATAATATCAGCTTGATTTTCAGGTTTTTCGGCCAGGCAGTTGCCCAAAGCCACCGCAATATTTCTTAACCAGGACTCATGGCCGATACGACGAATGGCAGTACCCTCGGTGCTTTTTAGAAACTGTTCTTCGCTCCAGGCAAATAAGTCCAGTAAGTGCGGACTTGCCAGGTCGCCCCGGGCAAAATAATTGCTTTCAGCGGTCTGCTGAGAAAACCGGTTCCAGGGACAGAACAGCTGACAGTCATCACAGCCGTATATACGGTTGCCCATTAGTGGACGTAAGGGTTCTGGAATGGCTGACCGGGATTCAATGGTCAGGTAGGAAATACATAAGCGGGAATCCACAATATAAGGTTCCACAATAGCCTGAGTCGGGCAGGTATCCATGCATTTAGTACAGTTGCCGCAGTGGTTTACAGCAGGGGTATCAATGGGCAGGGGCAGGTTGGTAAATATTTCACCTAAAAAAAACCAGGAACCGGTTTTTTCCTGTAACACGTTGGAATGCTTGCCTATCCAGCCCAGTCCGGCTTTTTCTGCCAGTGGTTTTTCCAGTACCGGAGCGCTGTCGGTAAAAACCCGGTAGCCAAAGGGCCCGATTTTCTGCTCCAGGCGGGAGGCCAGTTTCTGCAGACGTTTTTTTACCACTTTGTGATAATCCCGTCCCAGGCTGTAGCGGGCAATATAGCCTTTTTCAGTCTGTTCAAGTAAGTCTATGGCATGTTCCGGATCTTCCGGAAAATAATCCATCCGTACGCAAATAATACTCAGGGTACCCTGTTCCAGTTCGGCTGGCCGGGTGCGTTTGCTGCCGTGACGGGACATATAGGCCATTTCACCATGCATCTGCTGCTCCAGCCAGTGATTAAAGCGTTGTTCAGCAATGGTTAAGTCCGTATCGGTTATACCTGTAGCTTGAAAGCCCAGCTCTTTAGCCCAGAGTTTTATGGTCTGAGCCAGTTCATGCAGTTCCTCAGGGTTGAAATTATCAGTGTTATTTTGTGCTTTCATTCAATACAATAGGTGTCTTTAATTAGCAGAACAAACTATACCCGGTCATTCATCTATTTATTCCCACTCCCCCTGGGAGAGGGCATTATTTTTTATGTCAAATTTACATTATAACAAAGAATACTCCTTAACCGCTTTTCTTCCTGATGAGTCCGCCATGATCAGTCTGGGGGCTCAGCTGGCAGCACGGATTCACCCCGGTACCGTTATTTACCTTGATGGTGATCTGGGCGCCGGGAAAACAACTCTGGTCAGAGGATTTTTAAGAGCCTGTGGACACCGGGGAGCCGTAAAAAGTCCAACTTTTACCGTTGTTGAGCCCTACGCTCTTGATTATAATAAATTATATGATTACAATCAGTTACAGGTAGATCTTAAACAGAATGATCGGATAGATCCTCTAAGTATTTCAAAAACTGATAAATCTGGTGTAAACTTAAAGAGCAGCAAGACCAGACAGTTGCAAAAAGTTTATCATTTTGATTTATATCGGCTCGAGGATCCGGAAGAGCTGGAATATCTGGGAATTCGGGATTATCTGGATGGTCAGGCCATTGCATTGATAGAATGGCCTGCAAAAAGTGAGGGTGTATTACCCAAAGCGGATTTGTTAATTAAAATCACTCATCAGAAACAGGGACGGGAGATTGAGTTGCGGGCGGAATCAGAACTTGGTAAGGCAATAGTTTCTAGGCTGGCATTAAGCCTCTGAGCAGGCTGCGGTTTAATGAAAGGCGGGGTAAGAATTATGAGTATATTTAAAATAACAATAACGGCCATCAGACAGCAGTTTATTGCCCGGTTTTTCCTTTGTATGGCTGTCCTGTTTTTTTCAGTCGATGTTTATGCCGCTATTGCCAAAGTAAACGGCGTGCGTATGTGGGCGTCTCCCGATTCAACCCGTCTGGTTATTGACTTAAACCGGGGGGTAGAACATCGCCTGAGTTCCCTGTCTAATCCTGAACGGGTGGTTATTGATATTAGCGGAGCCAGATTATCCGGACCTTTGCCCAGTCTGAATTATAAATCGGATTCTATCAGTGATATTCGTACCGCACAGAAAAAAAACAATACTCTGCGCATGGTGCTGGATCTGAAACATAAGGTTCATCCCAAAAGTTTCCTGCTTAAACCCAATAAAAAATACGGTTATCGTCTGGTCATTGATCTTGAAAAAGAAACGGACAATAAAAAAAGTAATGCACCCCGAATTGTTAAAAGCGTTAATTCATCCAGAAAACGTGATTTAATTGTGGCTATTGATGCCGGTCATGGGGGGGATGACCCAGGTGCTGTCGGTCCCCGGGGGACTAAGGAAAAACACGTCGTCCTGCAGATTGCCCACAAATTGTGGGACATGATTAACCGTAAACCGGGTATGAAAGCCGTCATGATCCGTGACGGTGATTATTATATCAGTCTGCGCGGACGTACCCGTAAAGCCCGCAAACTGAATGCCGATATTTTTATTTCTATCCACGCCGATGCTTTTAGAAATCCCAAAGCCAGAGGAGCTTCAGTCTTTATTCTGTCTTCCCGCGGAGCGACCAGTGAAGCGGCCAAATGGCTGGCAAAAAAGGAAAACGAGGCGGATTTAGTGGGTGGTGTCAGTCTGGATGATAAAGATGATATGTTGGCAAAAATGCTGCTGGACTTATCCCAGACAGCCACTATTGAAGCCAGCAGCAGTGTCGCAAGCCGGGTTCTGTCCCGCCTGAAAACCGTAGGCAATACCCATAAACATAAAGTAGAACGGGCTGGTTTTGTGGTTTTAAAATCGCCGGATATTCCTTCATTACTGGTTGAAACCGGTTTTATTTCCAACCCTAAAGAAGAACGCCTTCTACGCAGTTCCTCCTATCAGAAGAAACTGGCCAGTGCGATCCTGACCGGTGTGGACAGTTATTTTAAACAATATCCCGTACCGGGCACTGTGTATGCAAAGGATACACTGCTCAATCCTCAGGATATGAGCAGGCTGACCACCAATTCCCTGAAGAAAAAGCGTACTCATAAAGTGGTTCGTGGGGATACCCTGTCAGCCATTTCCAAACGCTACCAGGTCAGTGTCTCTTCAATCAAGCAGGTTAACAGGCTGAAAAATAATACCCTGTATGTAGGCAAGGTTTTAAGCATCCCCCGATCCTGATTCCTTGTGTCTGTTATTTAAGGTAAACTACCGGTAACTACTCAGAACTTAACTGGCAACAAATGGAGTTTTACCGTTACTACCCCCTGTATTAAACCCCTTAGTTTACAGCTGGCCAACCAGATTGCCGCCGGCGAAGTGGTTGAACGTCCGGCTTCTGTGGTTAAAGAATTACTGGAAAATGCCATTGATGCGTGTAGTCAGCAAATTCAGATAGATATTGATCGAGGCGGCAGCTCCCTGATACGGGTTATAGATGACGGTGTCGGCATCAGTAAAGCGGAACTGGCTTTGGCGGTTTCCCGCCATGCAACCAGTAAACTCAGCACACTGAATGAACTGGAACATATTGCCAGTCTGGGATTTCGCGGTGAAGCACTGGCCAGTATCAGTGCCGTTTCCCGCCTGTCCATTCAAAGCAAACCGGAACAGCAGGCACAGGCTTGGCGGATTAATACTGGCACTGATACCGACTTTGCCAACTACCAAGCAGAACCGGAACCGGTAGCTGGTTCAACAGGCACCATTGTAGAAGTCCGGGATCTTTTTTTTAATACGCCCGCCCGGCGTAAATTTATGCGTACGGTTAAAACAGAATTTAAACACATTGATGATGTATTTAAACGTATTGCCTTAAGTCGTTTTGATATTGGGTTTAAACTTTCTCATAATAAAAAAGTCATCCGTAATTTACCTGCAGCTGAAACCTCAAAAACCATTGAATCGCGCATTGGCCGCCTGTTCAGTAGCGAATTTCTGGCCAATAGTTACCGAATTGATCTCAGTTCCAAGCATTTCAGTCAAATGGGCACTATCCGCTTATGGGGCTGGGTCAGTAAACCGCACTGGCATCGCAGCCAGCCCGACTGGCAGTATTTTTATGTTAACGGCCGTTTTATCCGTGACAAACTGGTCAATCATGCCCTGCGTCAGGCCTGTCAGGAATTACTACCGCCGGACAGTTATTTGTCTTACCTGCTGTATCTGGAAATTGATCCGGGACAGGTGGATGTTAATGTACACCCCACCAAACACGAAGTCCGCTTCCGTCAGACCCGCCTGGTTCATGACTTTATTTACAGTGCATTGCACGGGGTTTTAGAGCCCTCAGCAGATCAACAGTCCTCAGCAGAGCAGGAACCTGTTATTGCAGCTAGTAGTGAAAATAATACAGCATCTCTACATACAGACAGAGACAAAACAGTTTATCGTAATCCTTATTCATCAGTACCTTTCCAAAAAGGTTCTTCTGCTTTATCCCATAAAGATGTAGCAGAACATCTGGAAGGTATGCAGAAGCTGTATCAGAGCCCGACAAAGCAAACTGATTCAGGCCAGACATCAGCAGCTCAACAGCAGAATTTTTTTGGCACATGCCTGGATGTTTTATTACCGGGTTTTATACTAAGCCAGAACAGGAATCAGGCTGATGAACCGCAACTCTACCTGTTCCAGGTTAAGCCGGTACAGCAGTATATTCTGCAGCACATTTTTACAGCTGATAAACGAACTCAGTTGCTTATCCCACAGACCGTAGTGCTTAAATCCCGGCAGGTTGATGACTTAATAAACGTTCAGAAAGCACTGGAACAATGGGGCCTGGAAATCGGCCAGATTGCAGATGATTCATTGATGGTTCGTTCCTTACCGGATCTGCAGGGCATACCGGGCTGTACATTTAACCTGGAAAAAATGCTTGAAGCGCTATCGGCCTGGTTAAAGGAGCAGAAAAATTTTCAGGCTGAA
Source organism: Gammaproteobacteria bacterium (assembly GCA_024511395.1). Classification (GTDB taxonomy): domain Bacteria; phylum Pseudomonadota; class Gammaproteobacteria; order GRL18; family GRL18; genus JANELJ01. Next base: position 6,468 of record JANELJ010000006.1, read on the forward strand.
GAAAACAAACCGGATATTTCTGCTGCTGCAACAAAAATACTGCTGAATACTCTGCAGACAAAAAGTTTAAGTCTTGCTGAACAGAATCAGTTATTAACAACATTAGCCGGTATGGTTAAACAGTCTTCACCCGTACCATTATGCAATAAACAACCCTTATGGTTCATTCTTGATAAGGATAAGCTGAGTACTTTATTTAATAATTCATGAATCAGCCCCTGTCACAATTGCCTGAACAACAGTGCCCCGTGGTCTTTATTATGGGACCCACCGCATCGGGAAAAACCGATCTGGCCATTAAGCTGGTAGAGCAGTATCCCTTTGAGATCATCAGCGTAGATTCAGCTCTGGTGTATAAGGATATGGATATCGGCACAGCCAAACCCACGGCAGAAGAATTACAGCGGGCACCTCATCGCCTGATAGATTTTCTGGATCCGGCACAATCTTATTCCACGGCACAGTTTCGAAAGGATGCCCTGGCGGCCATAGCTGAAATTCACCAGCAGAATAAAATTCCTCTGCTAGTGGGTGGAACCATGCTGTATCACCGCAGTCTGCTGTATGGCATTTCAGAATTACCTGATGCCAATGAAGCCATTCGTGCCCAGCTGGATATCCAGATGCAACAGATGGGGAAACAATACATGCATGATCGTCTGGCTGAAATTGACCCGGACAGTGCCAGAAAGATTCATCCCAATGATCCGCAAAGGGTGCAACGGGCACTGGAAGTTTACCAGATCACCGGTCAGACCATGAGCCAGTTACAGCAGACCAGCCAGGCTGAGGCCCTGCCTTTTGAAAACCATAAAATAGTTATTGCACCGCGTTCAAGGGAGCTGTTGCGTGAACATATTGCCATGCGTTTTCAGCAGATGATTGAGCAGGGATTTATTAAAGAAGTACAGCAGCTCTATCTGAGGGGCGATCTGGACCTTTCCATGCCCTCTATGCGGGCTGTGGGTTACCGACAGATCTGGGAATACCTGGAAGGTAAAATGACCCGGGAAGAAATGATTGAACGTGCAATAACCATTACCCGGCAGTTTGCCAAACGACAGATGACCTGGCTGCGCCGGGAACAGGATGGACTCTGGCTGGCTACGGAAGATAATGACAATGTTCATCAGGCAATAGAATATTTAAGCCCGGTAATTGGAAAGCTGGCTGGGGCCTGAAAAAACAGCAGGAAATAAAACCTAGGGATTACCCCAGTTTTTGCTGTAATATCACTATGTATTTTTTTTTATTAAAAATACATATTTAACTTAATTTTAGGTTAAAAAAGGGCGCGGAATTTTAGAGGTTTTTGTTCTGCCTTGGCTCAATGCGGTTTATTTGCAGCGTTTTGGCTCTATATTATAATAATAATAATGAGTTATTTAAGTATCTGCTTATATACATGAACAGCAAATTATTATACAATAATCGCCCCTTTGTGCTTGGCGCGGTAGAACAAAAAAAACAATATAGAAGATCATACTAATAACGATAATTCAGGAGAAATTATAATGAGTAAAGGGCAAGCCTTACAAGACCCTTATTTGAACGTATTGAGAAAGGAAAGAGTGCCTGTTTCCATTTACCTGGTTAATGGTATTAAATTACAGGGGCAGGTTGAATCCTTCGATCAATTCGTTATTTTACTGAAAAATGCAGTCAGCCAGATGGTTTATAAACATGCTATTTCAACCATTGTGCCTGCAAGAAATGTCAAACTGACCACTGAAGAAGGTAATAATTCCTGAACTCAATTCTGAACAATTGTATGGCGGTTACTTTAAAGATCTTTAAGCCTTCAGGTAAAACACCGGCCCGAACTTTATTCCAGATGTTAAGGACTATAGATATTGTTTGAACGTCCCGACGGTTCAGGTGAGCGTGCTATTCTGGTACATATTGATTTCCCACAAATCAATAATAATGAACAGCAGGAAGCACAGGCAGAATTTTATGATCTGGTTGTGTCAGCCGGTGCCGATCACCTGATTTTTGTCAAGGGTAAACGAAACCGTCCCGAACCAAAGTATTTTATCGGTACCGGTAAAGCAGAAGAAATTCGCCAACTGGTTGAACTGCATCAGGCCGATCTGGTTATTATCAATCATCAGCTTTCTCCCGCTCAGGAACGTAATATCGAGGCTCTGCTGCAATGCCGGGTACTGGACAGGACGGGGCTGATTCTGGATATTTTTGCGCAACGCGCACGTTCCCATGAAGGTAAACTGCAGGTTGAACTGGCCCAGTTGCGTCATTTGTCAACCCGTCTGGTACGAGGCTGGACCCACCTGGAGCGTCAGAAAGGGGGGATTGGTTTAAGGGGACCTGGTGAAACCCAGCTGGAAACCGATCGTCGTTTACTGGGAATGCGCATTAAACAGCTTAATAAACGCCTGGACAAGGTACGTAAGCAGCGGGCGCAGAGCCGTCGTTCCCGGCAACGGGCTGAATTACCGACCGTTTCTCTGGTCGGTTATACCAATGCCGGTAAATCCACATTATTCAATCAGCTGACTCAATCCTCCGTATATGCAGCTGATCAACTGTTTGCCACACTGGATCCGACCCTTAGAAGAGTCGAACTGCCAAAAAATCAGGCTATTGTTTTGGCTGATACGGTTGGTTTTATCAGTGAGCTCCCCCATGATCTAGTAGAAGCCTTTCACGCTACCCTGCTGGAAACCCGTGAAGCGGATTTATTACTGCATGTTATTGATGCTCATACCGAGAACCGAGCCAAACATATTGCTGAAGTAAATTCTGTTCTGGAGCAGATTGATGCCCTGGAAACCCCGCAATTACTGGTTTATAACAAGGTTGACCTGCTGGAAGGGCAGCAGCCGCGAGTAGAAACCGATGATAACGGCAAGGTTCTGCGGGTCTGGCTGTCGGCTGCTCATGGTGAAGGTATGGATTTGTTAATGTCCACCATTGCTGATATTTTCAGTCGGGAGTGGGTAACAAAAACCCTGAAAATTCCGGCAGAGTCTGGACAATGGCGCTCCATGCTGTTTGAGCAGGTGCAAATTCTGGATGAAAGTTATAATGATGACGGTGAATGGCTGGTTAATATTGAAACCACCGCCAGACAGTTTGAGAAATTATTAAAACAGCCGGGTTTTAGTGATTTAGTGGTATAATAACTGTGTTTTAAACCCATAAAAATTGAATTCTAAATGGACACTGTGGTTTTAGTCCGATAAGATTCGCATTAATTTTTAATAGCATAAGTTATTTTTGAAAGTTTAGTTATAAGAAGTTAATTTAAGACAGCCATAAGGTTGTCCTGTAATATAAAACTGGAGTATTAAATGGCCTGGAATGAACCGGGGGGTCCTAAAAATAACGACCCTTGGGGAAACAAGAATAATAATGAGCAGGGACCGCCTGATCTGGATGAGATCATTAAAAATCTCAATGACAAGATAGGCAAACTGTTTGGCGGTAAAGGCGGCAGTAACAGCTCGGGAGATAATTCCTCCGGTAGTAATCAGCCACCAACCATTATTTTTGTTCTGGCGGCAGTCATTGGTATTGCTATATGGGCCATGTCTGGTATCTATACCGTTGATCAAGGTAAAAAAGCCGTGGTTCTGCAGTTTGGAGAAGCCTATAAGACAGTGGATGCGGGTATCCAGTGGTATGCTCCTATTATTCAAAGCTACCAGATAGTCGATGTCAGTGCTTCCAGAAGCTTAAACCTGGGTGGCAGTACCCATGAAGCTCTGATGCTGACCAAAGATGAAAATATTGTCGATATCAAGGTGGCCGTGCAGTATAAAGTCAGTAATGCAGAAAATTTCCTGTTTAATGTGCGTGACCCCGGTTATGTTCTGCGCCAGGTATCTGAAAGTGCCGTCAGAGAAATTGTCGGAAAAAATGAAATGGACTTTATTCTGACGGAAGGCCGTAGTCAGATTGCGGCTAAAATCGGTAAACTGGCCCAGGAAATTCTGGACCGTTATAAAACTGGCTTACTCATCACCCGTTTTACCCTGCAAAGTGCCAAGGCTCCAGCCCAGGTGCAGCATGCTTTTGAAGATGTAAACGCGGCACGGGAAGATAAAGAACGTTATATTAATATGGCTCAGGCCTATCGTAATGATGTGATACCCAAAGCACGGGGTTTTGCGGCCAAGCAGATTGCCGGTTCTGAAGCCTATAAGGGTAGAGTTATTGCTGAAGCAGAGGGTGAGGTTGCCCGCTTCCTGAGTGTATTAAAAGAATATGAAAAAGCGCCGGAAGTGACCCGTGATCGTCTCTATCTGGATGCCATGGAAAGTGTTTACAGTAAGACCAGCAAGGTCATGGTGGATACTAAAGGCGGTAATAACCTGCTTTATCTGCCGCTGGATAAAATGATGCTGGGCGGAGGAATCAACCGTCCTCTTAAAGCCAGTAATACCGGCGGGGGCAGCAGTAACGATTCTGATAGCTATGTGCCCAGCAAGGTACAGTCCAAATACCGTACTTCCGGGTTTAGTTCAGAACCTGCCCGCACCAGACCGCCGCTGAGGGAGAAACGTTAATGAAAGTTTTAATTGCCATAACTATTATTGTGCTGGGCATTGTCGGTTCTGCCTCGCTGTTTACTGTTTCAGAAACGGAAAATGCCATTCTGTTTAAATGGGGTAAAATTGAGCGGGCTGACTATGAACCGGGTCTGCATTTTAAACTGCCTTTTGTTAATAATGTACGTAAATATGACAAACGCATCCAGACCTTTGATGCTAAGCCGGAAGATTACCTGACCGAAGAAAAGAAAATTGTGGTCGTTGATTCTTTTATCCAGTGGCGTATAGCGGATGTTAAAACCTTTTATGTGTCCATGCGCGGTGATATGGATATCGCTCAGGAACGGATTGCAACCATCGTAAAAGAAGGGCTGCGTAATGAATTCGGCCGCCGTAATATGTTTGAAGTGATATCCGGTGAACGGCATATCATTATGGATGACATTAACAAGTCGGCTAATAAATCTGTTAAACCCTTTGGTATTCAGATTGTGGATGTGCGTATTAAGCGAATTGAATTTCCACCCAAGGTCAGTGACAAGATTTTCCGCAGAATGGAAACTGAACGTACCCGGATTGCGAAGGAACTGAGAGCACAGGGTAATGAAAGTGCGGATCGAATTACTGCTGATGCCGATCGTCAGGTTACTATCCTGAAAGCAGATGCCTTTAAGAAAGCAGAAATAATTCGCGGTGAAGGTGATGCCAAAGCCTCAGAAATTTATGCAAAAGCCTATGGCCAGAATAAAGAGTTTTTTACTTTTTATCGAAGCCTGAATGCCTATCGTAATACCTTTAGCAGTACTTCAGATATTATGGTGGTTGAGCCGGATTCTGATTTCTTTGAATATTTTAAAAATATTCAGGGTAAACAATAGTCAGGCCGGCACAAATAAGTTCAATCTGCCGTTAAAATAGTATAAAATCCGGTTTTACTAAAAAACCGGATTTTTTTTGTTTATGTGGCATGAAATCCTTATTGCAGGAGCCCTGATGCTGGTTCTGGAAGGTTTATTACCAATATTAAATCCCAAAGCCTTTAAACAGATGATGCTTAGTGCAGCACAAATGAGTGAACAGCAACTGCGCTGGACAGGCTTTATCAGTATGATTATCGGTGCTGTTACCATATATATACTGAAACACTGATATAATTTGCAGATAATTGAAGCTCTGAAAACAACACAGCTATTTACGCTATAAAAAATATACGCTACAAAAACCGAAATAATAAACTGAACAATATGCTAAAAAAAGATCGTTGGTTATTACCTGAAGGAATTCAGGAAGTGTTATCGCCTCAGGCCAAAGCTATGGACCAGCAGCGCAGAGTATTGCTGGATATGTACCATAGCTGGGGTTATGATCTGGTAGAACCACCAATGATCGATTTTCTTGATTCCTTGCTTACAGGTACCGGGCATGATCTGCAGTTAATGACCTTTACCATGACGGATCAAATATCTGGCAAATTACTGGGTGTTCGTGCTGACATGACCCCGCAGATTGCTCGTATTGATGCCCACCATATTAAAACTGACCAGCCGTCCCGTTTCTGTTATGTCGGCCGGGTTTTGAAAACCCGCTTGGAAGTTTTTTCACAGACCCGTAGTCCCCTGCAGGTGGGGGTTGAACTGTATGGACATGATGGACCGGAAAGTAATATAGAAGTCCTGCTGTTAATGATAGAAACTCTCAGGGCCGTTGGTCTGGAAGGGTTTCATATTGACCTGGGGCATGTTGGTATTTTCCGTTCGATGGCTAAACAGGCTGGCCTGAGTGAATACCAGGAAGATAATTTATTTGATGCGCTGCAGCGTAAAGCTGTGACTGAACTGGCAGAACTTCTGTCTGCTATGGCTATCAGTGAAGAGCAGAAACGACAGTTTATGGCACTGGTGGATCTGAATGGTGATATATCGGTTATTGAACAGGCCCGCAAGGTGCTGGATAATGCTGAAGTGCAAAAAGAACTGGATAATCTGGAAACTATAGCCAGAGGTATTCTGGCACGTGTCCCGGAACAGAGCCTGTATTTTGATCTGGCGGAGCTGCGTGGTTACAATTACCATACTGGTGTAGTCTTTGCGGCCTATCTGCCGGGATATGGCCAGGAAATTGCCATGGGCGGGCGTTATGACGGCATTGGTAAAACCTTTGGCCGCTCCCGGCCGGCAACCGGTTTCAGTGCCGATCTGTCTTACCTGGTCTCTATTGTCAATCAGGCATCAGAGACCAGAGATACTATTATTTTTGCCCCCGTTACTCAGGATACTGCACAACAGCAGTCCCTGATGGACAAGGTAAAAGAATTACGTCAGCAGGGACAACGGGTGGTCTGTGAATTGCCCGGTTCCGGTTCCAGTGCCGAAGCTCTTGGGTGTACCCATCAGCTGAGCCATGACAAGGGTGAATGGCAGTTAATGGCCGTTTCATAAAATTTAAATCCAACTATACATTATTTTATACTGTTTTTTAATTGAGGATATCTAGCATGGGTAAGAATGTCATCATCATCGGTTCACAATGGGGTGATGAAGGTAAGGGGAAAGTCGTTGATCTGTTAACAGATAAAGCTGCTGCTGTTTCCCGCTTTCAGGGTGGTCATAATGCTGGTCATACACTGGTTATTGACGGCCAGACAACCGTGCTGCATCTGATACCCTCTGGTGTTCTGCGTGATAATGTAAAATGCCTGATTGGCAATGGTGTGGTGCTGGCCATGGATGCGCTGGTTAAGGAAATTAAAGAACTGGATGAGCAGGGTATTAATGCCCGTGAAAGAATGCTTATCAGTGAAGCCTGTCCTCTGATTATGCCTTACCATGTGGCGCTGGATCAGGCTCGGGAAATTGCCCGTGGTAAAAAAGCCATTGGTACCACCGGCCGTGGTATTGGTCCAGCTTATGAAGATAAAGTCTCCCGTCGTGGTCTGCGGGTGGGTGATCTGCTTAATGAAGAAATGTTTGCGGCCAAGTTAAAAGACGTTATGGAATACCATAACTTCGCTCTGGAACACTATTATAAAGCTGATACGGTTGATTATCAGAAAACTCTGGATGAAGCCTTGGCTTATGGCCGGGAAATTCGTCCCATGATCTGTGATGTCACTGAAAAACTGCATCAGTATCGTGAAAACGGCGACAGCGTCTTATTTGAAGGTGCTCAGGGTGCATTGCTGGATATTGACCATGGTACTTATCCCTATGTGACTTCATCAAATACCACCGCCGGCGGTGCCGCCAGCGGTTCCGGTGTCGGTCCACAGTTTTTTGATTATATTCTGGGAATTACCAAGGCCTATACTACTCGTGTCGGTGCCGGTCCTTTCCCTACAGAACTGTTTGACGATGTCGGTCAGTACCTGGGTGAAAAAGGCCATGAGTTCGGGGCTACTACCGGTCGTTCCCGCCGTTGCGGTTGGCTGGATATTGTTTCCCTGAATCGTTCCAACCAGATCAACAGTGTAACCGGTATGTGTATTACCAAGCTGGATGTTCTGGATAGTATGGAAACCCTGAAAATCTGTACCGCCTATGAAATTGACGGTAAACAAATTAATACACCACCTATTGGTGCCGACCTGTACGAAAAATGCGTACCTGTCTATGAAGAAATGCCCGGCTGGTTAGAATCTACAGTGGATGCTGAATCTTATGAGGTACTGCCTGAGAATGCTAAAGCCTATCTCAGGCGTATTGAAGAACTAACGAAAACCCCTATCGATATCATTTCAACCGGTCCCGATAGAGATCAAACTATTATATTAAAACACCCATTTGAAGAATAAAATTATTACCAGATGGGTGCCCAAGGAAAACTATGAGTCAAAAAAGCGGTAAATCCGATCCTTTTGCAAAACGCGAAGCACAAAAATACGAAAACCCAATTCCAAGTCGGGAATATATTCTTGACCTGCTGGCTGAACAGCCGCATCCTATCAATCGATTCCAGATTGAAAAGATACTGAAACTGGACGATCCCGATCAGAAAGAAGGCCTGCGCCGTCGCCTGAGAGCGATGGAGCGTGACGGCCAGCTGTATTTCAATAAACGTAAATGCTATGAAATTATCTCTGATCAGGAATTATTAGAAGGTATTGTCTCAGCTCACCCGGATGGCTTCGGCTTTGTTCTGGCAGAAGATGGCGGCGGTGATTTATTTCTCGGTATGCGTGATATGCGTACCGTCTTTCACGGTGACCGGGTGCAGGTGCGTCTGGTGGGCGTGGACACAAAAGGCCGTCGAGAAGGCGCCCTGGTTAAAATACTGGAACATAATACCAAAACCGTTGTAGGCCAGCTCGAAGAGCGTGATGCCGTACTGATGGTGGTACCGGATCACAAGTGCATTAACCACGATGTGATCATTGCCGATGAACATACCTATGGCGCGGAAACTGGTCAGATGGTGATGGTGGAAATTCTGCAGTATCCCACTCGTTTTCATCGTGCTAAAGGCCGTATTATTCAGAACTTGGGCGATCACTTGGCCCCAGGTCAGGAAATTGATGTCGCTATTCGCAGTTATGCCATTCCCCATGAATGGCCTATTATGCTCGAATCAGAAATTCAGGAGCTGTCTCCATCGGTTCCGGAAGAAAGCAAGCAGGGCAGGGAAGACTTACGGGAACTGCCGCTACTGACCATTGACGGTGAAGATGCCAAAGACTTCGATGATGCTGTGCATTGTGAACGTCTGGGTGACGGCTGGCGTTTATGGGTAGCAATTGCTGACGTGTCCTCCTATGTTGAACGGGGCACGGCTCTGGATGGTGAAGCCAAGCGCCGGGGCACCTCTGTGTATTTCCCGGGCAGGGTAGTACCCATGCTGCCGGAAGTGCTGTCTAATGGTCTGTGTTCCTTAAATCCTGATGTGGATCGTCTGTGTATGGTTTGTGTCATGGATATTGCCGCCAGTGGTGAAATCAGTTCCTATCGTTTTACCGAAGGTCTGATGCGTTCCCATGCCCGTCTGACTTATGATCAGGTAGCAGCCATGGTCATTGACAGTGATGCCCAGTTAAGTGAGCAGTTTTCTGATGTGCTGCCTCACCTGCATGAGCTTTATCAGTTATTCCAGGTACTGCTGAAAAAGCGGGCTGAACGCGGCGCCATCGATTTTGAAACCGAAGAAACCCGTATTGTCTTTGGTGAGCACAAGAAAATTGAAAAAATCTGTCCAGTCTATCGTAATGAAGCTCATAAGATGATTGAGGAATGCATGTTGGCGGCTAATGTCAGTGCTGCGGACTTCCTGCTTAAAAACAAGATCCCGGCTCTGTACCGTAATCACAAAGGACCTACTGAAGAAAAACTTAAGTCCTTAAGAGATTATCTGGCACCGTTGGGTCTGAAACTGGAAGGCGGAGGTGAACCGCAGGCAAGGGACTTTTCTAAACTGCTGAATGAAATTAAGGAGCGGATTGACTTTCCGGTACTGCAGACGGTGATGCTGCGTAGTCTGTCTCAGGCCGTATATGAAGAACAGAATGTCGGTCACTTTGGCCTGGCCTTTGATGCTTATGCTCACTTTACCTCGCCTATTCGCCGTTATCCTGATCTGCTGGTGCATCGTGCCATCCGGCACATTGTGCAGGGCAGGAAGGTATCTGAATACAGTTACACTAATGAACAGATGGCCGAACTGGGTCAGCACTGTTCTGTCACAGAACGCCGTGCCGATGATGCCACACGTGATGCCACGGACTGGCTGAAATGTGAATACATGATGGACAAGGTCGGGGAAGAGTTTGAAGGCATTATCAGTGCTGTAACCGGTTTTGGCCTTTTTGTACTGCTGGATGATATTCATGTAGAAGGACTGATACATATTACCGCCCTGAAAGATGACTATTACCATTTTGACCAGCCCAATCACAAGATGAAGGGTGAACGCACCGGTAAAACCTGGCAGCTGGGTGATAAGATCAGCATCCGCGTGGCTTCGGTCAGTCTAGATGAACGCAAAATTGATTTTGTATTGCAAAACAGCGGTAAGGATATTAGTAGCCGTAAGCTAGGAAAAAGTAAGCCCCAGAAAGGCCGTTCCAGACCACCACGTAAAGATAAAGCTCAGGAACATAAACCTCAGGAGCAAAAAAAGGCTGAGCCGGCTACTACAGAACAACAGCCGAAGAAAAAGAAAAAAGTTAACAGAAGGCGTCGATGGATCAAATAATATTTGGTATCCATGCGGTTAAATCAGCGCTCAACTATTTATCAGATAGAGCGCTGTCTGATAAAACATCAGAAAACGATGCAGCGTTAATCACTGCCCTTTATGTTGATCGCAACCGTAAAGACAACCGTATCAATGCCATTGTTGAGTTGGCCCGAAAAAAATCTGTTAAAGTTACTTTTGTTGAACGAAAAAAGCTCGATAAACTCTGTCAGGGAAATCACCAGGGTGTCGTTGCAGAAGGTAATACGCCAAAAGTAAAATCAGAAAGCTACCTCGATGAACTGCTTCAGAGCCTGCAGGAACCACCGTTTCTGTTGATCCTGGACGGCGTTCAGGATCCGCATAACCTGGGCGCCTGCCTCAGAACGGGCGATGCCGCCGGTGTTCATGCTATTATTGTCCCTAAGGATCGTTCTGTATCACTGACCCCGGTTGTACGCAAAGTCGCCTGTGGTGCTGATCAGACTGTACCCCTGATTCAGGTCACTAACCTTTCCCGAACGCTGAAATTACTCAAAAACTATCAAATCTGGATCATTGGCACCGCCGGTGAAACCGATAGCACCCTTTACAATAGTAACCTGACCGGTCCGCTGGCACTGGTTATGGGTACCGAAGGTAAGGGCATGCGTCGACTGACACGGGAAAATTGTGATATACTGGTAAAAATCCCCATGTTGGGCAGTGTAGAAAGCCTGAATGTTTCCGTTGCCACCGGAATTACTTTGTACGAAGCCGTACGACAGCGTAGCGAGACAAAATAACTATCAGGTAATAAGGATTGCAGGATGTTAAAAATAAGAATAGCCGGTTCCGAAGGTGAATTACGCCAGATTGCCCATAAACTGGGTACTACCCATATCAAACGTTTCAAACGTGATAATGGCAAAACGGTATTTGCCATGGATGTACAGATTTCGGTAAAGGACTTTCTTAATAATATGGATTTAAAAACCACCGGTGCCGAGATTGATGATTCTGCCCATGAAAAATGCAACCCCAAAGAGATCCAGGCCGAACTGGAGGATTTATTACAGGAAATTTCTGATAATAAATAGTCC